>JAWXBJ010000120.1:0-33036 GCA_034439955.1 Alphaproteobacteria bacterium | reverse complement strand
GGCCGTGCGCACGGCCCCTGCGAATTGCACGTCGAGCTCTTCGAGGCGCGGCATGTAGCGGTCGAACACCATTACTTCGGCCCGGGCGCCGATCGCCATTTCAGCCGCGTGCGTTCCTGCGACGCCGCCGCCGAGAATCACCACCCTGGCCGGCGGCACGCCCGGAACGCCGCCCAGCAGCAGACCGCGACCGCGCTTCGTGCGCATCAGCGCATAGCCGCCCACCGTGATCGACATGCGGCCCGCGACCTGGCTCATCGGCTGAAGCAGGGGCAGGCGGCCGGCGCGGTTGGTGACGGTCTCATAGGCGATGCAGGTCGCGCCGGATTTCATCAGCGCCTCGGCCTGCGGTTTGTCGGCCGCGAGATGCAGGTAGGTGAACAGGGTATGGCGCGCCGTCAGCATCACGCACTCGGCGGGCTGGGGCTCCTTCACCTTGACGATCAGTTCAGCCCCGGCAAAGACCGACGGCGCGTCTGGCAGGATTTGCGCGCCGGCCCGGATATAGGCGGCGTCAGACGCGCCCGAGCCCAGACCCGCGCCGCTTTCGACCAGCACCTCGTGTCCCGCACGGCTGAGTTCGGCGACGCTTTCAGGCGTCAGGCCGACGCGGTATTCCTGCGTCTTGATTTCCCTCGGAACGCCGATTTTCATGTTGCTCTCCAGCTGGAGCCGGATCGGTTGAAGTGGAATCGCATCGCGATACCCAATTCGGACGTCAATCCGTCTCGCCTTCAAAGTGTCAGGCGGTTATGCCAGCTTTCCCTGTTGCGGCGCCAGAGGTTGTCCGACGGCCTTCACGGCGCCAGCCCCTCCAGAAAAGCGCGCAGGTCGTGCGCAGACTTGTCCGGCAACTGCTCCATCGGCACATGCCCGCCATCGGCGTATTCGACAAGCTGCGCCCCGGGGATGGCGGCGGCCAGCGAGCGCTGCTGATCGACGGGAATGATCTTGTCCTGCCCTCCGGCCATCACCAGCGTCGGCGTAGCGATCGCCTTGAACGTGTCGGGCGTCACCGGGCTGGCCGGTCGGTTGCGAGCCATCAGGAGCACGTCACGATGCCCCGGCGCGAGCGCGAGCTCGGCGTACCGGTCGATCAGCGCGACATCGACCAGGCTCTCGTCGAGATAGGCGGAGCGAAGGCCGCCTCCGGCGAAGACACGCGGGTTGAAGGATTTAAGGATGGCCCGTCCGACCGGGTTGGAGAGCAGGCCGAAAACAAGCGGAGGTCCTTCGCCGTCGTCAGCCTCGCCTGGCCACCCGGCGGCGTTGACGAGGATGAGCCCGCGCAGGCGTGACGGATGCTCCAGCGCGTAATTCCAGGCGACCCCCCCGCCCATGGAGTTGCCTGCCAGCGCAAAGCGCTCCAGCCCCAGCCGCGTGGCCAGCCCGTCCACCAGCGCGACATTGCCCGCTGTCGAGGCGACATAGCCCTTCGGCGCCTCGGTCAGTCCGTGACCCGGCAGATCAAGCGCGATCAGCCGATAATCCTCGCGCAACCTTTCGATCCAGGGACGCCAGGCGTGAACCGAGGCCGCGAAACCATGCACCAGAACCAGGATCGGGCCCGACGGATTGCCTTCATCGGTATAATGCACGCGCAGTCCCGGTTCGAGTTCGGCATGGCGGGAGGCGGGGAGGCCATACCTGGCTTCCAGAGTTGAATACGGAATCTCCTGGGTCGCGCAGGCGCCGAGGGACGCCGTGACGGCCAGCGCGAGGGCTGCGACCAGCAGGAGAGGTTTCAGAAAGCGCATGGTTGATCGTCCTGTGCTGATCCCGGGCGCATGCTCAGGGAAGATCGAGCTTCTTGCGCTCCGCCTTTGTCAGTCGGCGGGCGGATACGGCGTGAACGTCGCCCCGGCCATAAAGCTTCTGCGCCGTCATGTCCGAAAAGCCTTTCGCGAGAACGACGTCCTCGAAGGAGAGCGCCACCTTGCGGGTCGAGACACGCTTTTCGCTGTCGCGCGTCTTTTCTCTCCGGACGGGATTGGCCTCCAGAACGATGTCCCACCAGGCGCCGTCGCCAAACAGGTGGGCCTGGCGCAGCGCTCCAAGGTCGCGGCGGCGGTCCTCCGGGCGATCGCGCTTCACGACCTTGGCCGGAGGCGGGGACCGTTGGTCGCGATTCTTCATCAGCCTTCCGGTCTTCGGATGGACGTAGAACAGCGCCCACGAAGCTTTCACCGGCGTTGGCTCGCCGCCGAAGCGGTCGAGCGTGACGAAGACCTCGCCGTCCTGCATAAACGCGTTCGTCGCCACGAACTCCGCCACGTGATCGAGCACGTGCTGCTGCACGGTCGAGGTGGGGCGGATGTTGTCGGAAAGTTCGGAGTGCACCTTGTTCCACGACCGACCCACGCTGGATTGAAGGAAGCGGCGCAGCGGCGCCAGGTTTTCGTTGAGCTGCTTGGTTCGTTGCGGCTTGCGCACGACAACCCGCTGGCGCAGCGGACCCGTGTCATTGTCGCTGTCAAGCGCCACGGTGCGGCCCTTCCGCTGCGGGCCGCCGCCGGTCCGCGGTCGCTCGACGATCACCTTGGACATGTCCTTCCGCATGCGCGGAACCTACACTAGGCTTGTGGGATTCGACAGTGCTGGCGCATCAACGCAATCAATCGCGCGGGGCTACGCCACTTCCGCACGATCGGCCTCGTCCGCTGAGGCGAGAAACCCCCGGCGCTCGGACAGATCCTCGATCCAGGCGGCGATCTCGTGGTGGGGGACGCCCATTTCCCGCAGCAGGTCGGCCGCGAGTTCGACGCCTCGGGGCTCGCCCAGCGCCAGATGCGCCCGCAGCCCAAGACCGGCATTGTAATCGCGGTCTGCGGCGCTATCGACGGCCACGAACCGCTTGGGGACAGGTCCCGCATAGCCCTCCGTGACCGATTTCGGGGCGGCGAAGCGCGGCGCTCCCAGCACGATCGCCCGCGCCCGCGCAGCGCCGACATTTTCCATCAGGCGGCTATCGCGCGCGTCGCCGTAGATGACATGGTATCCTTCGGAGGAGGCGGAAACAAACCGCTCCGGATCGCTCTCGATCGCGATGTAGGGGATGTGGTGATCGCGCAGGGCGTCGGCGGCCAGCCGGCCCTCCTCGGTCATGCCGAAGACCAGAACCGGATTGTCCTCGGCCTCCTCCACATCGACCGGATCGGCCTTGGTGCGCTCCGCCAGCAGGCGCGCGATGTGGAGGCCAAGCGCGGTCCAAATTGGGGCCGCGACCAGAGTCACGGCGACGGCGGCGACGATGATGCTGGGCCAGGCGCCCGGCATGGCGGCCGCCACCGCCGGGATGCCCACGGCGACCAGCGTGAATTCCGACCCTTGCGACAACAGGAAACCCAGTTGCGTGGCGCCGGGCGTCGCCCACCGGGTAAGGCGGGCCGCGGCGAAAATGAGCCCGGTTTTCACGATGACGATCACGAGGGCTGCCAGCAGCACGGCCGGCCAGATCGCCGCCATCGCCGGCAGGTTGACGTCCATTCCGACGCTCATGAAGAAGAGCCCTAGGAGCAGACCCTGAAAGGGCTTCACCTCCGACTGCACGACATGGCGGTACGGCGTGTCGGAAATCGCCATGCCCGCGAGAAAGGCGCCAAGCGTCAGCGACAGGCCGGCCCGGGCGGTGGCGGCGCTGGCTGCGAGCACGACGAAGAGGGCGACGACAGTAAGCGCCTCACGGTTGTTGGTGGCGGCGAGCGACTTGAACAGGGGCCGGATCAGATACCGTCCGGCGCCGAGCGCGATGATCAGCGAAAGGATGGCGAGACCCAACGCGATCGCCATCTCGACGCCCATGACTTCGGTCGTGTCGCCAAGCGAGGCGGCGAAGACCAGGATGAAGATGGCGACGATGTCCTGCGCGACCAGAACGGCGGTGGCCGAGCGTCCCATGGGACAACCGGGCTGATTTCGGTCCTGGAGGATGCGCGCCACGATCGCTGTCGATGACAGGGACAGCGAGACGCCGACGACAAGCGCGATCGCGGGATCGAACCCAAGCGCCAGACCCAGAGTGGCGAAGGCGAGGCCGCACAGCGCGATCTGCAGGGGAGCCAGGCCGAGCATGTCGTCTCGCCTTGTGCGGATTTCACGCAGCGAGAAATGCAGGCCGATGTCGAACAGCAGGAAGACGACGCCCAGTTCGGCGAGGAAGTTCGTCGTCTCGTTGTCCTCGACCAGCGAAAAACCGGATGGGCCGATGACGAGACCGGCCACCAGATAGCCTACGATCGGACTGAGGCGCACCGCCTGCGACGCGAAGGCCGCCGCAAGGCCCGCGCCGAGATAGATGATGGCGGGTTGCAGGGCTTCGACCGTCGTCATCCGTGGTGCAGTCTCCCGGGCTCAATGGCGCTGGGCGGACCTTTCCTGTGAGCAGCGATTGGCCTGTCTCCGCGCCTTCGAAGTGTGGGGACCGCCCGCGCGCATCACAAGCGAAAAGAGCCGCCGCGTCGCCGCGACGGCTCGATTTCCAGAAAACTTCCGATTGTCCGACGATTTCTTCGGAACCGCGCGAACTTTTGGCCTACAACACGCGCTTGACCGAGAACACCACGCGGTCGTCGGCCTTGGAGTCCGTCGTGAAGGCCTGGGTGATGATGTCGTCGGCTGAATCCACGTCGGTGCCGACATAGCGAAGATCCATCGACACGCCCCAGTTGGTGTAGGTGCCGCCGAAATTCCAGGTCGTGTATTCGTCCGTGAACGAACCCGGAAAGACGCCGGAGACGTCGTCGATGGACTGGAACCCGACGGCCCCGGAGAGGGCGAGCATATCGCTCAGGGCGACGCCGCCATTGGCCTCGACATAGTAGGCCTCGCCAGTTTCGGCTGTGAATTCCGGCGAGAAATAGGCCGCGCCTCCCAGGGTGACACCTTCGGCGGGCGCGAAGGAGCCCTTCACATAGCCCTCGTAGTAATCCAGCTCGCCCGTGCCGGCCCCGATGCCGTCGTCGGACGCACCAGGATAGAGATAGGCGATCACCCCGATATCCATGGCGATCGGACCCACGGGGAAACGGTAGCCGGAATAAAGGTCGAGTTCGATGCTTTCGCTGAAGCCGAAATCGACGTTCGAGGCCCAGGCCCCCACGTAGAAATTGCCGAACGTCGCGTCCATGCCGCCCTGCACGGAAGGTTCATTGTCGGTCTGCGATAGTCCGCGGAAGGTGTAGTCCGTCGCCAGCGCGATGTTGCCGGTGATGGTGTAGGGAGCGTCCTGAGCGACGGCCGGGGCCGTGCAGATCGCCGCAAAGGCGCCAAGTACCAGAAGGTTGCGCATATATTACCCTTTTTCCCCTCGAGTTAAACGTCGCTCGGACGCGTGAAATTCAAAAGCCGGCTTCGCGGGGCGAACACCGTCTTCGACCGCACCATGATGGCCGACCGGGACACACCAAAAGCCCATTGCCGGCGCCCGGTGGGGGCAATGGCGCAGCGCCCTTTATTGCGACAACACATACGCTGCCTGCCCAGTTTTTAGGCATTGCGGGTGCTGACCGGCATGTCCCCGGCAACCCAGGCGAGTCGCTGGAACCCTTAGTTCAGATCGCGCTCAACGGCCGAGAAGGCAACGCGCCCAGGGGATAAAGACGGCGTTAAGACGTCCGGCCGCTGTCCGCCGGCATTCGCGGCCGGGGTGTCGCCTGAAGGGTGATGGGTCGGCTCTTGCCCAAAACGAGGGCTCGCGCGATCAAGCGTCATGACCGACGTCTTCACCCGTTCCAGCCTCACGCAGCTCGGCGCGTCGACGCCCTTGCCGTCATCGCCGGACGAAGCGATCCTGGAACGCGTCGCCAATCCCCATGCCGACGCACTTTATCTCGCCCGGTTCACGGCGCCGGAGTTCACGTCCCTGTGCCCGGTGACGGGCCAGCCTGACTTTGCCCACCTCGTCATCGACTATGCGCCGGACGCCTGGATCGTTGAGAGCAAGAGCCTGAAACTCTATCTCGGCGCATTCCGCAATCACGGCGCCTTTCACGAGGACTGCGCGGTGGCGATCGGCAAGCGGCTGGTCTCGGCTCTCACGCCGCGCTGGCTGAGGATCGCCGGCTACTGGTATCCAAGGGGAGGGATGCCTATCGACGTCTTCTGGATGACGGGCCAGCCGCCATCCGCCTTGTGGATTCCCGACACCGGCGTCGCCTCTTATCGCGGGCGAGGTTGACAATCCTGCTCCTCGCCGGAAGCGCGAGGGCGACCAAGCCGCAGCTGTTCAGTCCCATCGCGTGAGCTTCAAGGGCACATCCGGCCTCTGTCGCTCCACCGGCATCTCCTTCGCCGTGCCGAGATAGAGAAAGCCAGCGATCCTCTCACCCTCCGCCACCCCCAACGCCTTGCAGACATCAGGATCATACGCCGGCCATTCCGTGATCCAGCACGCCGCCCATCCCATCGCACATGCCGCTATCATCAGGTTCTGGCACAGCGCTCCAGCCGACAGCTCCTGTTCCCAGATCGGCGTCTGCTTGGGATCATCGTGGACCGGCGAGGAAATCACGACGATGATCACGGGAGCGCGGAGCGGCAGCTGGCGGTCGCTCTCCAGCATGCTCCGCGTCGCGCCGGAATTCGAGAGCCGGCGGGCGGCCGCGAACACCTCGCCCAGCGCTTGCCGCGCCGCGCCCTCGATTAGCAGGAAACGCCAGGGCTCCAGCTTGCGATGATCCGGCACACGGCACGCGAGGCGCAGCATGTCGGCGACATCCTCCGCACCGGGTCCTGGCCCGGTCAGCGCGGCGACCGGCGTCGATCGCCTGAGGGCGAGGAGGCGGAGTGTGTCCGGACTTTCGTGGAACGGCGCCAGCGAAACGCCGAAGTCTGGCTCAGGGGGCAGGGCGCGTCGGGGGGCCATCCGTCAAGGGGCCCCAGCGCCGGCGAGAGCCGTGTCCAGCCCAGTCCTGATATTGGCGTAGCTCGGCCTGTCGATCAGCTTGTCGTTGATGAAAAAGGTCGGCGTGCCGGAGACATTTCGCGCTTCGGCCTCGGCCTGCACCGCGAGAATGCGGTCGATCATCGCCGGATCCTTGACGCAGGCTTCGAATTCCTTGGCGTCGAGCCCGAACTTGGCCGCCAGCGCCGTCAGCGCCTTGCGAGGTCCATCGACGGATTGCGACGCCCTCTCGATCTGCTGCTGCTGGACGAACGCCTCGTCGATCACGTCGAAATACGCTTCCGCGCCTGAGCACCTCGCGATCGCGAAGATCGAGGCGTCGACCGGCGGGTTGTGGGACGGCAGTTCGCGGAAAATAAACTTGATCCTGCCGGTGTCGATATAGTCGGCCTTGAGCTGCCTCCACACCTCGTCATGCCAGGATTTGCACGACGGGCAGGTCGGGGCGCCATATTCGATCATCACGACCTTAGCGTCTGCCGCGCCTATGAAGCTGTCTCCCTGCACGGTTTGCGCCGGGTTGGAGGCGGGTGTGCAGGCCGTGCCGAGGGCGGCTGACATTGATAACGCGGCGACAAGCGATTTCAACATTCGTAAGGGCTCCGGCCACGGGCTTGACCCTAGATATCAGCGTGCTCGCAGTCGAGTCTCACCCGATGGACACGGCTTGCCCAAGCGGGGATGCCGATCTATCGGCTCGTGCCGCGACCGCTTTGAAACTTCTGGATCGGACACTGGCCATGAGCGTCGACAAACCCGGATGGACGATCCGGTCGGGCCGAACGGTCTATGACAACGCCTGGATCACGGTGCGCGAATACGAGACCCAGGCGCCGACCGGCGCGCCGGCCGGCTATGGCCTCGTTCACATGAAGAATCTGGCGCTCGGCGTGCTGCCCATCGACGCGGAAGGTCGGACCATCCTGGTTGGCCAGCAGCGCTTTCCTTTCGGCCGCTATTCCTGGGAGCTGCCTGAAGGAGGAGGGAAGGAGAGCGCCTCGCCTCTTTCGGGCGCGCAGCGCGAACTTTCGGAGGAAGCCGGCCTCAAGGCCCGGAACTGGCTCCCCCTGCTGCGGGATGTCCACCTGTCGAACTCGGTCACGGACGAGCGCGCCTATGCCTTTCTCGCCTGGGATCTGTCGCCCGACACCTCCCACTCGAAGGATGTATCCGAGGATCTGACGATACGCTTCGTTCCGTTCGCGGATGCCGTCGGAATGGCGGTTTCCGGAGAGATTACCGATGTTTTCAGCCTTGTGATGCTTCTCAAGACTGACCATCTAGCACGCACGGGGGCTTTGCCCGGACCGCTTGCGGAGTTATTGCAAGGGGGCGCCTGACCGGTGTGGAGCGATCAGCGCTTCGCTGACTTCAAGGAGGATGTCGCATGGGCGACCGTCGCCAGGCGTCTGATGATCGTCGATTGAGCGTCGCGGCCCCGGGGCCTGGCGCGGGACGGGGGGCGAGCGCCCCGGTCTGGCCGCGCCTCCGCTTTGACGCAAAGCAGGCCGCGGATCGGGAACCGGCCCTGTCCAGCTATCTCAACGCCACCGTCCTAAATCACGACCGGTTTGATGAGGCGCTCTGCTATCAGCTGGCGCAGAAGGCTGGTGGACCCGACATGAGCGCGCTCCAGGTCCGCGAGATCTGCGAACAAGCCTATGAGGCCGATCCGTTGATCGTGGCCGCCGCCGAGCGTGACATGCAGGCCGTGCTCGATCGTGACCCAGCCACCCGCTCGACGCTCCAGCCCTTCCTGTTCTTCAAGGGGTTTCTGGCCCTGCAGACCCATCGCGTCGGACACTGGCTTTGGGGCGAGGGCCGCGAGACGCTCGCCTTCTTCCTGCAGAGCCGAACGTCCGAACTCTACAGCGTGGATATTCACCCCGCCGTCTCGATCGGTTCGGGCGTCTTCATCGACCACGCCACTGGCATCGTGATCGGCGAGACGGCGCGGGTCGGGGACGACGTCTCGATGCTGCACGGCGTCACCCTCGGCGGCACCGGCAAGGTGTTCACTGACCGCCACCCCAAGATCGGCCGCGGCGTGCTCCTGGGCGCGGGCGCGAAGGTTCTCGGCAACATCACCGTCGGCGATGAGGCGCGGGTGGGCTCGGGCTCGGTGGTGCTGTCGGACGTGCCGCCGCGTTGCTCGGTTGCTGGCGTGCCCGCTAAGCCGGTCGGCGGCGCCTGTTGCGAGCCGTCCAAGAGCATGGACCAGAAGTTCGACGTGGGGATTTAAACGCGAACAGCGAGGAGGCGCGCGGCGAATGGAGTCGACTCGCGGTTCGCTATTCGCTATTCGCCGAAGCCTGATCTGGAGACGATTTTGAAGCCCGAAGAAGCCAAACGCGTCGAGGCATACCTGAAGCGCCTCCTCAATCCCGCTATCACCCTCACCGCGCGTCCGCGCGTGACCGACAGCGTCGAGGTCGCCCTCAACGGCGAACATATCGCGATTGTCTACCGCGTCGAGGACGAGGGCGAGGTGTCCTACCAGCTGCAGATGACCATTCTTACCGAAGATCTGGAATAGCGAGGCGATACTCGCCCGCGCTTTCCTGCCTCATGGCGAAAATTTGGGGAGTGGATCGCTCGCGCTTGCGACCGGACGGAGGGGGCCAACACGCAGGACGAGGCGCCCGTGCAATGGCGGAACCGCGTCCGGCACCCATCGCCCTCGTGGTTCGACGGACGCCTTGCTTTGCAAGGCTGCTCACCATGTGGGCTCCCTCAACGCCACAGCTTTCCCATAGTCCTCATGGTGTGAGCAGCCGGCGAAGCCGGCATCCGTCGAACCACGAGGGCGAAAGGCGCCTCTCTAACAACCTCGCCCTTTTGAACCGCAAACCATTTCCCTTGCGACACGATTGAGCCTGTCCCGTTACGGGTCTAGCATGCACCAAACCGGATCAGGGGAATGCTCATGCTGCGCGCCACCATCGCCGGGGTATCACTCCTCGCCCTTTCACTCGCCGCCTGCACGACGCCGGCGCCGCAAGTCGCCGCATCGGTGAGCCCCGCCGCCAAGCCCATGCGCGCTGCGGTCGCGCTGGAGGATAAGTACGCGACCAGCAGTGATGGCGTGAAAATCCACTACGTGGCCTCAGGCTCGGGGCGCTGGTGGTGATGATCCATGGCTATCCGGATTTTTCAGGCTCCTGGAACGCGATGACGCCGGCGCTCAACGACGCCTACCGCACCGTCGCCCTCGACACGCGTGGCTACAATCTTTCGGACAAGCCCAAGGGCGTCGAGAATTACGCGATGCCAAAGCTGGTCGGGGATATCGCAGCCGTCATCCGCGCCGAGGGCCGACAAAAGGCGATCGTGATCGGCCATGACTGGGGAGCCGCGCAAGCCTGGGCTTTCGCCTTCGCTCACCCCGAAATGCTGGACAAGCTGGTGATCATGTCGGTGCCCCATCCGACCGCCTTCGCCCGGGAACTGGCGACCAATCCGATCCAGCAGCGCAACAGCCAATACGCCCGGAATTTTCAGAAGGAGGGTTCGGAGAACGCGCTCACCGCCGAAGGTCTTGCCGGCTGGGTGAAGGACCCGGCGGAAAAGGCCAGATATGTCGAGGCGTTCAAACGCTCCGATTTCGCGGCGATGATGAACTATTACCGCGCCAACTATCCCAGCGGCGCCAACGCGCCGCCGGCCAACGCGCCGCCGCCGGTCAATCCGCCGCTCAATGTGCCCCTCCTGGTCATTCACGGCGTCAAGGACCAGGCGCTGCTGGCCTCCGGTCATTCCGGAACCTGGGACTATGTGACGAAGGACTCGACCATTGTGATGATTCCGGACGCGGGCCATTTCGTGCAGCACGACGCGGCGCAGCTCGTCAACACAACCGTGCGCGGCTGGCTGGATCAGCGGTAATAGGCAAGCGCTCTCTCGCGCGGCGCTCACTGGCTTGAACGACGTTCGGCCAGAAAAAGCCCGGACCGTCGGCGACCAAACTGGCCTATGCCAGCGCCTTCTTTACTGACTCAAGGCTGGCCGCGAAATGGCCGGCGCCCGACTTCCCCGAAAACTGCTCCGTCAGGATCAGGGCGGCGGCCGTTGAGGCCGTGTCGATCGCTGCAAGCTTGACGTCGCGCAGGGCGTCCGCTTCGGCCCGGGCTATCCGGTCCTCGGCCTGCTTCTCCCGACGCGTCAGCTTGTCCGCCAGGGTGACGGACGCGGTCGCCGCAAGCTGTGCGGCCTCGCGCCGGGCGGCCTCGACAATCGCCTTGGCGTCGGCTTCGGCCTCGGCCTGGCGACGCTCGGCGTCCGCAAGTTTGGCCTCGGCTTCGGCGCGCAGGGCTTCCGCGTTGGCGAGTTCGGCAGCGATCTTGGCGGCGCGGTCATCGAGCGATTTCGTCAGCGTCGCAGGAATTTTTCGCCACAGAAGGAGACCGAGGAAAAGCAGCAGCCCGATCAGCGCCCAGAAGGCGGGATCCGACACGAAGGCGACGAGGTCAAATTCCGGCGCGTCAGCGGTTTCATGCTCCATATCAGGCGGGCCCCATGGCGCTTGCGACCGCCTTTTTCGCCGTCCTCGACGTCACCTTTGCGCCGGAAAGCTTTTCAGCGATCGCCAGCGCCGTTTCCTCGGCGACGGCGGCGACGTTCGACATGGCCGCAGAGCGAACCTCGCCGATACGCCTTTCGGCGGCGGCAAGGCGTGTTTCCAGAGCGGCGTCCGCCTTGGCGGTTTCGGCGCTGGCCTGGGCGTCGGCCTCGGCCTTGGCCCTGGCGGCGGTGTCTCGGGCGCGAGACCTTGCGTCCGCGACTTTGGCTTCGAACTCACGAATGGCCGCGTCGGCTTGCGTGCTTGCGGCGGCGGCTTTCGCGACATCGGCGGCTATGACGCCGTCGCGGTCCTCGATCGCCTGTCTGATCCTGGGCAGCAGCACGTTGGAAAGCACGAAGTAGAGAACGCCGAACGTCACCACCAGCCAGAAGATCTGGGACGGGAAGGTGTCGATCTGGTCGAACGGGGGAAACCCGCCGCCGGTCGCGTGTTCGGCTGTCTCGTGTTCCAAGAGCACTCCTCCCTGGCGCCGTGAGATCAGGCGCCGGGAGCGGCGAAAATCAGGATGAAGGCGATGACCAGACCGAAAATGCCGAGCGCTTCGGTCACGGCGAAACCGAAGATGAGGTTTCCGAACTGGGCGGGAGCAGCAGACGGGTTGCGCATCGCGCCGTCGAGATACGCCGCGAAGATGTTGCCGACGCCGATGGCGGCGCCAAGCATGGCGAAGCAGGCGAGGCCGGCGCCGATGAAGTTAAGTCCTTCCATGATCGTCTCTCCTTGAGGCTTGAAAATAGGTAGGGCGTGCGGTCCGTGAACAGGAATCGACCTTTGGGGTCAAGCGTCTGGTTGTCTCAGTGGCCTGGATGAAGCGCGTCATTGAGATAGACGCAGGTGAGGATGGCGAAGACGTAGGCCTGCAGAAACGCCACGAGGAATTCGAGCGCCGTGATCCCGACGACCAGCGGCAGGACCAGCAGGCCGCCCATCGCGACGCCAATGGCGCCGAGGCCGACCGCGAGAGTTGGAATGAAACCAGCGAAGATTTTCAGCGCGACGTGTCCAGCGAGCATGTTGGCGAACAGACGCATGCCGAAGGAAAGCGGCCGCGACAAGAAGGAGAAGATCTCGATGATGACGACGAACCAGAGAATGTAGAGCGGCACGCCCGAAGGCGTGAAAATCTTCAGGAAGCTGAAGCCGTTCTTCCAGACCCCGATGACGACCACGAGGCCGATCGTGAACAGGGCCATGGTGAAGGTCACCGCCACATGGCTCGTGGTGGTGAAGAAATACGGAAACATCCCCAGTAGGTTGGCGACGAGAATGAAGGAAAACAGCGAGAAGACGAGGGGAATGTAGGGCTTCCCGTCATCGTGGTTCACATCGTGCACTATGCCCGCGACAAATGTGTACCAGATTTCGGCCAGCGACTGCGCGCGGCCAGGAACCGTCTGGAGCTTCGATGTCGCGAAGGCGAGAAAGCCGAGAATGCCGATGACGGCGATCGCCATGAAAAGCGCGGAGTTCGTGAATGACAGGTCTAAGTCGCCGACTTCGAAGGGAAGAAGACGGGTGATCTGAAACTGATGCATCGGGTCGGTGGCAACCATCATGCGCCGTCGCTTCCGTCCTGTTTCGCCGCCGTCCTGGAAGACGCGTTGGCCGCCACGACCACATTCCTAACACCGGTCACGAAACCGATGAGGAGACAGACAATGAGCCCCCAGGGTGACCACCCGGAAAGCTCGTCCAGTCCCCAGCCCAGTCCCGCACCGACAAGCACCGCCGCGATGAAGTCCGAAGCCATGCGGAAGCCCAGACCCATTCCCTTGGCCGACGCCAGTCTGGACGGACGCGTTTGCGCCCCAATCTCCGCTTGGGCGTCGGCGATCCGCTTGTCGAGATCGTCGCCCATCGGAGCTGTCCGTCACGTCGGTGCAGGAGGGAGACCAAGCGCCCCGGTGCAAGGAGCAGCGCGGGGCCGAGCCTCGCGCGAACCTATATAGGGGCGGAAAAACCAGTCAAGCGACGCCAAGGGGTTTTGGCCCCCGTAGCGCCTTGAATTCACAAGATTTGCCTGCGAGATTCCGCCGCATCTGGCGATTGCGGGAGTTCAGCTCGCCGTGACACGCCAGAACTTTAGTTGGCGGATGTCTGCCGAAGCTTGGAGGCGGCGTTGGCGAAAACTTCAGAGAACATTTCGCGCGCTTCCTGTTCGGTCGGGCCGACATAGGGCCGGGGCCGCCTGTCCTTGCTTGCGGCCAGCTCCGCAACGTCGAAACCGTAGACGCCGCGCTGGTCGAAACGATCGAGAACCTTCTCGCCGCGACGCACTTCCGCCTGCCAGAAGGGAATGACCTCGTTCTGCAGATATTTGCGCTTCGACCACATGAGGAGAACTTTTTCATTGTGGTTCTCGGCCTCGAACTCCGTTGCTCCAGAGGCGTAACCGTCGATCGCTTCCGTGATCGACGCGATCTCGACGGCGGCATCCGAAACCCTGGAGCGAGCGGTGGCGACGCCGGATTTGTACTCGGCCAGCGCCATGCCCTGCTTGTAGGAGACCAGGAAATCCGTTTCGTTGTGATCGACGCATACGCCGTCATATCGGCCGTTCACCGACCCGATCTCGAAGGCGTGGGCGGGCGTGCAGTATTTGACGAGGCCCTGGCTTCGGCCGGACGTGTAGGCGACACGGTCGATGGTGACGCCGGCCTTGGCGCAGGCGGCTTCCCGGTTGTCCGCCATCTTCAAAGTCTCGCCGCTATTGCCGTCCTTCATGCCCAGCGCCGACCAGTCGGCGCTGGCGCACTGGTCAGCCGACATGGTCGCGCAGCCCGACAAGGCCGCAAGCGCCACGACCATGCTTCGTTTTTTCATGGCGATGTTCCCCGGCTCCCGTTGGCCCATAATTGACCGGCAAACCTGAATGCTCGATTAACACCTGAGGCAGGTCACGCCGCAGCCAGGCGTTCGGCCGCTTCGAGGTCCACCGAAACCAGCCGCGACACGCCGCGCTCCTGCATCGTGATGCCGAACAGCCGATCCATGCGAGACATCGAGACGGCGTTGTGGGTGATGACGATGAAGCGCGTGTCGGTTCGGCGTCGCATTTCGTCGAGCAGGGTGCAGAAGCGGTCGACATTGGCGTCGTCGAGCGGAGCGTCCACCTCGTCGAGCACGCAGAGCGGGGCGGGTCGTGAAAGAAAGACCGCGAAGATGAGGGCGGTAGCGGTCAGCGCCTGTTCCCCGCCAGACATGAGCGCGAGCGTGCCCAGCCGTTTTCCGGGCGGCGAGGCGTAGATTTCGAGCCCGGCGTCGAGCGGATCATCGCTTTCTGTCAGGCGCAGTTCGGCTTCGCCGCCCCCGAAGAGAGCGATGAAAAGCGACTTGAAGTGTGCGTTGACCGTCTCGAACGCCGTCAACAGGCGGGCGCGTCCCTCCTGATTGAGCGCGTTGACGCCTGTCCTCAGCTTCTGGATGGCGGCGACGAGGTCGTCGCGTTCTCCCGACTGCGAGCCTAGCCGGCTCGATATCTCCGCAAGCTGATCGTCGGCCTCCATGTTGACCGCCCCCAGGCCGTCGCGCTCCCGCCGAATGTGGTCGAGGCGCATATCAAGCTGGGCGGAGTCGGATGACGATTGGGCCGGCTCGGCATCTTGCCGGACGGTTTGCCCTGCGGATTGCAGGATGCCGGCGACGAAAGCTTCAAGGTCGGCGAGTCCCCGCTGGAACAAACCACGGGCGATTTCGCCGATTTCTCCCTCGCGCCGGATCGAAGCCTCCAGCCGAGCCTCGTCGCGGGCGCGAACTTCACTGGCCGAAGAGGATGCATCGCGGGCGGCGCGGGCGGCGAACTCGGTCTGCCGCGTATCGGCTTCCGCCTCGGCATAAGCATCAGAGGCGCGCCTTCTGGTCTCGTCGGCGGCCTCGGTGTCGCGGGCGAGGGCGTCAAGCCGATCTTGCAGGGTCGCCGGCAAGCCGACAAGCGTTGCGTAGCCGGCTCTCACCATCTCCAGTTGCCGATCAATCTCGCCAAGGCGTCCGGATGCCGCCGCCGCTCGTGAAGACCATTCGTCGCGGTCGCGCACGAGCGCGGCGCGAGCGAGGTCCGCGCGCTCCCGGTCGCGCAGCAGGGTTTCGAGCGCCGTTGCGGAGGCGCGTTCGGTTTCGCGCGCCGCCCGAACCGTTTCGGCCAAGTCGCCAAGCGCCGCGCGGTCAGCCTCCGTAGGCGCCGCCGACAGCGATGACCGCGCGGATCCCAGCGCCCCTTCGGCCCGCCGAACTTCCTCGGTCAGGCGCTCAATCGTTTCCTCCAGCGAAGCGCCGCGCAGACGCCGCCGCTCGACATTCTGTTCGGCGCGGAAAACCGCCTCGCTGGCCGCTTGGGCGGCTCGTGTCGATTCTGCAATTGCGCGCCTTTTGCCGATGGTGTCGAGTTCGGCGGCGGTCAAAGCCTGCGAGGCGCGCGAGCGGGCGGCGGAAGCTGCGTCAAGTTCCGCCTGCGCGGCCTGCCGCTCGTCTTCGGCGTTCAGGCGGCGCGAGCGTTGCGAAAGTTTTTCGGCTGCAGGCAGCGGCGCTTCGGCGCGGCGGACAAAGCCATCCCAGCGCCAGAGATCGCCTTCGCGTGAAACGAGGCGCTGGCCTTGGGCCAGCTGCGACTGCAGGCGGGCGCCGTCCCCCCGCTCGACCAGACCGCACTGGGCAAGACGCGCCCGCAACACATCGGGAGCGGTCACCAGGCCGTCGAGCGGGACGGCCTCATCCGGCAGGGCAATCTCCCCCAGCCCATGATTGATCGACCAATGGACGGGCGATTCAGGATCTGCGGGCGCATCCAGATCCGCGCCCAGCGCGGCGGCGAGCGCGCGTTCGAGACCGGGCGCCGCGATCAGATCCATCACAGGCGGATGCGCCGGGCCGTCTGTCTGACGCAGCAGACGTTCAAGTCCCTTCAGCTCGGCCTCAAGTTCGCGGACACGGCGCTCGGCGCCATTGAGCGGCGGCGTAAGGCCGGCCTCTTTGGCGCGCGCCGCATCGACCGCAAGGTTGCCGGCGGCCATGGCCGACTGAGCGACGAGCATTAGATTGTCGGCTTCGGCATGGACGGCGCGGGCCGTTTCAAGGGCTGCCTGCAGCACCTGCACGTCGCCAAGCGAGGCAAGATCCGAAGTCGAGCGGGCCAGATCGGCAAAAAGCCGATCGCACCTTTGCTGCTCGCGCTCGAAGGCGTCTGATGCGGCGCTCGCCTGCGCTTCGGCGAGGGCGAGGGCGGCGCGCCGGGCGTCGGACCTGGTCTCGATATCCTGCAAGCTCAACATTGCTTCTTCGACAGCGGTGGAGAGGTCGGCCTCTTCGCGCGCCCGCTGATCAGGCACATCCGACGGCAATTCGGTGAGGCGAGCAGCAGCGCCCCGGGCGCGTGTAGCGCCCTCGTCATGGGCGGCGCTTTCCCGAGCACGATCTTCGGCGAGCCGTTCGAGATCGCGCTCCAGACGCGCGGCGGCGTCGCGTGCGGCGTCGCGTTCGGCTTCAAGCCGCGCCAGCTGCAGCTTCAACGCGCCGAGCTTGCCGGCCGCGTCGGTCTCGGCCGCGCGCAGCGGGTCCAGTTTCGAGCGAGCCCGCAACTCGGCGGCGCTGGCTCGGGCGAGGGCGGAGACCGCCTCGGCCTCGGCGTGCTTCGCGTCTTCCAGGGCGGTCCGGGCGGCCAGCGTTTCGTTCACGGCTCCACGCCAGCGGACAGCGCTCACGCGTGCCTCAAGCGCGGCGATTTCCTCCGACAGGGCGCGGTAGCGGCGGGCCTTTCCTGCCTGGCGCCGCAGTGCGCCCGCCTGGCGTTCGACCTCGGCCATGATTTCCGCCAGCTTTTCCATGTTGGCTTCGGCCCCCGTAAGCTTGAGATCGGCCTCGTGGCGCCGTGCAGCGAGACCTCCGATGCCGGCGGCCTCCTCCAGGATCCGGCGCCGGTTCTGCGGCTTGGCGCCGATCAGTTCGGAAATCTGGCCCTGACGGACGAGAGCAGGCGAATTGGCCCCGGTCGAAGCGTCAGCGAAGAGGAGCTGGACGTCCTTGGCGCGGACGACGCGGCCGTTGACGCGATAGGAAGAGCCCGCTCCCCGGCGCAGGGTGCGGCGGATCTCGATGTCGTCGCTGTCGTTGAATTCGGCTGGGGCGGTGCGCGAGCGATTGTCCAGCACAAGAACGACTTCCGCGTGCTCGCGTGCCGGGCGCCCCTCGGCGCCGGAAAATATCAGATCGTCCATCTCGCCGCCGCGCATGGCCTTGGCGGAGCTGGCGCCCATCGCCCAACGCAGCGCTTCGAGGAGGTTGGACTTGCCGCAGCCATTGGGGCCGACAATGCCGGTGAGGCCCTGCTCGATCGGCACATCGACCGGATCGACGAAGGACTTGAAACCCGCAATGCGAAGGCCGGTGAACTGCACGTCCTGATCTCCGCCGCAGCGCCGCGCCCGACGGCCCGCCATGCGGGAATCAGCATGAGGCGCCGGATCACGCAGGCTTGTCGCATTTGAAAGCGGGGGAGGGCAAATGTCCCGACAGCCGGAAGTCTTCACGCGTTGCTAATCCGTGAACCTTATGTCCAGCTAAGCGCCAGCGAGAGACCGCTCCCATGCTCCCAGTCAGCCCCGTCCGAGCGCAACGTTGGGCGGATATGGCCGAGGAACTGGCGGGGGTCGGTTACTGGCGTATGGACGCCGCAACCGAGGCGATCCGGTGGTCACCCAACATGTACAAGATCTTCGGCATTGACCCCAGCGTCGTGCCGTCGCTGGCCTACGCCATGCAGTTCGTCCACCCAGAGGATCGCGCGGGCGCGGACGCCAGCCTCGAAGGCAACCTCGCGGGCGCCTCGGGGGCGACCGTGACCCGGATTGTCTGTCCGTCCGGAGAAATCCGGTACGTCGAAGGACGAAATGGCAGCGAATTCGGCCCCGGCGGCGAGGTTCTGGCTGTCTATGGCACAATGTTCGATATCACCGACCGGCGGGCCTCCCAGCTGGCGCTCGCCGACAGCGAGCGGCGTTACCGCCTTCTGGCCGAAAACGCGACCGACGTGACCTTCTGCTTCCAGCCCGACGGAACGCTCACCTTCGTCACGCCGGCGGTGCGCCGCCTGCTGGGATACGAGCCGGCGGAACTGATTGGTCGGACGACATTCGACATCATGCATCCGGGGGATCACAACCGTGTCCGCCAGGCGTTCAGCGACTATGTCAGTCTCGGGCCGGGCGCGCCGCCGATCCGGATCGAATTCCGGGCGTCCACCAAGGAAGGTCGCGAACTCTGGCTCGAAGCTCATCCCCGGACCCTGTTCGACGCCGCCGGCGATCTTGTCGAGGTTCAGGACGTCATCCGCGACATCACAGCGAGCAAGGAGATGAAGCGGGAGCTGGTGGCGGCCAAGGAGGCTGCCGAAGGCGCGACGGCGGCGAAGGCGGAGTTTCTTTCCAACATCAGCCACGAATTGCGCACGCCGCTGACCGCAATCGTCGGATATTCCGGCCTGCTGGCCGAAACATGCGGCCTCTCCGATCAGGCTCGGCTTTATGCCGCGCGGATCGATGGGGCAAGCCAATCGCTGCTGGCGCTCGTGAACGGCATACTGGATTTCTCCCGTATCGAAGCGGGGCGGGTCGTCATCAACCGCTGGCCTGCCTCTCCCGCCAGGACCGCCCGCGAATGCCTCGACCTGCTGGCTTTGCAGGCAAAGGCCAAGGGAATTGCGCTCTCCTTTGACGAGGCTGCCGGCGTCCCCGCCAGCTTGCTGATCGATCCCGACGCCTACCGCCAGGTTCTGATCAACTTGATCGGGAATGCGGTGAAGTTCACCGATTCAGGTGAGGTCCGTCTCAGCATTCGCTACGACAGCAAAGACGGATTCTTGCTCGCGGACGTCGCGGATACAGGCCCGGGCATTGGCGCGGGCGAGCAGGAAAAACTTTTTGTCCGGTTCTCGCAGGTCGATGGCGGCGCAACGCGCCGGCACGAAGGCGCGGGGCTGGGACTTGCAATCTGCAAGGGTCTTGTCGAGGCGATGGGTGGAGCGATTCACGTCGTCAGCCAGCCCGGGGCGGGCGCGGTGTTCTCGTTCCGGATCCCGGCCAGAACGACCGTTGATGCAGCGAAAGGAGCCGGGGCGACGATGCATCTCGCTCCGGGCCGCCGGGTGCTGATATGCGACGACAACCAACCCATACGAGAAATGACCCGCGCGATGCTTGAAGCGTGGGGGGTCGATACATCTGAGGCGAGCGATGGCGAGAGCGGGATAGCTGCGGCTCTGAGCCAGCCATTCGACTTGATCCTGGTCGATCTGCGTATGCCGGGTGTGACCGGGCTTGATGTGGTTGCAGCGCTCCGGGCGCGACCTGGCCCCAACATCAGCGCGCCTATCATCGCCTACACGGCGTCCGGCTCCGAGCACGATGCGGCCTTCTATGAGCGGGCAGGTTTTGACGCGGTGCTCGGCAAGCCGGTGATCGCACAAGAGCTGATGGCCATGGTCGCGCAATTCACGGGTGTCGCCAGGAACGACCGAGCGGCGTAGCGACGGCGCTTCGGCTCTACTTTTGGGGATGAACTTCATGAATCGGCGTACGAGACGCTAGCTCAGCGTCGATCGCAGCGCCGAGCGCCGCGAATGTAGGCTCCGCGACGAGCCGCCCGTTGACGTATAGGGTCGGGGTCGACATGACTCCGGGCGCGTCCTCGACCTGCTTGTCAAGGTAGGCCTTGATTTCCGGATTGCCGATGCACGCCTGCACGTCGGAAGAAGACATGCCATGGGCGGCGCCGATCCTGATGATCTGGTCGCGGGCACCACCCGTTCGGGCGGCGGCCAGCGTCTCGGCCTGGCGGGCGAACAGGTCCCCGATGACCGCGTAGAAATCGGCCGCACCGGCGCAGCGCGCCAGGGCCGACCCGGCATTCGCCACTGGAACCGGCGGGGTGGGATGGTCGCGCAGCACGAAGTTCGCCTCGCCGGACATGATGTAGCGAGCCTTGAGGCGGGGCAAAACGTCGATGTGAAAATGCTGGCAAGCGGAACAGGTGGTCGAGGCGTACTCGACGATGGTCACCGGAGCGTCTGGCATGCCGAGCACGACATCACGCAGAACCGGCGCGGTCTGAGCTTGCGCGGGGGCCGCCAGCATGGCGAGCGCGTGGACGGCGAAGGCGGCTCCCGAAGTCGTTGTCGCCTTCATGTCGTTCCTCCCTCACGAGCGAACCGCATCGGCGTCACTGGGCGGGCGCTGGAGGCGCGGCGCCCGGATTGAGCTTCGCCTCGATCGCGGCCGTAAGGTTCTCGATCGTGTGGTTCTCGACCACGACATCATCAACGAACAGGGTCGGAGTTGAACTCACCCGACCCGCAGCGTCAGCGACCGTCTTTTCGAAGAATCTCTGAAGGTCGGGATCATTGACGCACGCCCGGACCTCATCTGGCGAGAGCCCGTGCCGGCCGCCGATGGCGACGAGGACGGGTCCCGCACCCTGAGCGCTCTGAGCCGCCTCGATCATCTCGCGATAGCTGGAAAAGATGTCATCGACGATCTCGTAGTACTTGTCCTTGCCCTTGCACCGGGCGATGGCCGCGCCAGCGGCGGCGACCTCGACCGGGGGGGTTGGAAAGTCACGCAGAATGTAGCGCGCCTTGCCCGTATCGACGTAGCGCTCTTTCAGCACCGGGAATTGCTGTTTCCAGAAATCGCGACAGTGAGGGCAGGTAAGCGAAGCGTATTCGACAATCTCGACAGGCGCGTTTGGATCGCCCATCACGATGTCGCCGATAAAGGGATCCACCTTTACGTCGCCGTTCGCGCCGGATGGGCCGCCCGCTTCCGAACAGGATGCGATGGCGAGAAAAGCAAGACCCGCGAGTGCGCCCAAGGATCGTGGCGCGCGGAAAAACGGAGCGGCCGGGCGTTTCGTGGCGATCATCAGCTGGACCCTGTCATTGTCGCGATGCGGCGTGTCACGGGCGGACTATCGGACTGTCTGGGGCCTGTTTGACGTGACGCGAGGCCCGGGTCAACGAGCACGATCAGCGAATGCGGGGCGTCGAGGCCAGGACCGCTTCGCCAAGCCCTCCAAGCGCCTCCCGGAGCGCCGCGTTCCCGATCGGGGCGATGGCGCTAGCCAGCGCCGCCCGTTCGTCCGGTCCAAGAGGCCTGAGCGCGGGAAGAGCCACCGGGACTGCCTGCCGCGCCGTGCTCTGGACGATCCGCAGAGCCACGATCTTCGACCCGCTGGCGAGGTTGACCTTTTGCAGAATACTTTCGGCCGCGTGCTGGATCATCGGCGCGGCCGCGGACGGGGCGCGGATGGTCAGCGTGCCGCCTCGCCTCGACATGGCGACCTTGACCGGTTCCGTGATTGCTGCGAGGCGGGCGCCGACGATTTCCGGCCAGCGGGCGCGCAGCGTGTCCGGGGCGGGACCGGCCTCCTTGAGAAGAGGCGCCAGCGCACGGTGCATCGCCACGCCGAGCGAGGGCGCCGCCCGGGCCGCTGGCCGGGCGCGGACTTCCGAGAGGCGCGCGAGGGCCGCCTGCTCATCGGAGGTCTGTCGCCAGCCTGGCCTGGATTGAGACGGCACGCTCATGGTCCCACATCCTGCCAGACATCGCGACTAAAGCAACGTGCGTCCAAATCGACGCACACAGTTTGCTTTGGAACTTCGAAATCAATCAGGTTATTCGCCTTCAATCGACCCGATTTTTGGGCGCGTTGATTCTGGAGGAACCACCGTCGGCATGACGATCGACAGGCGGAGCATGATAACTCAGGCGGTCGGATGCTGGTACGGGCGCAATGTGCGCGCGCTGCCGTGGCGGGTCGGACCGGCCACGTCGATGACAGGGCGCCGACAGGATCCCTATCTGGTCTGGCTGTCGGAGATCATGCTGCAGCAGACCACGGTGGTGCACGCCGCGCCATACTTCCTGCGCTTCGCCAAACGATGGCCAAGTGTCGAGGCGCTCGCCTCCGCTTCCTGGGAGGATGTGTCGGCGGCGTGGGCGGGGCTTGGATATTATAGCCGCGCGCGCAACCTGCACGCCTGCGCTCAAACCGTCGCCGCGGCGGGCGATTTCCCCCAAGACCGGCAGGGGCTGCTCCGTCTTCCGGGCGTCGGTCCCTATACGGCGGCGGCGGTGGCGGCGATTGCATTCGGAGAGGCAGTCGCCCCCATCGACGGCAACATAGAAAGGGTCGTCTCGCGCCTGTTCGCCATCGGCGGCGACAGGACAGAGGCAGGCTGGCGCGCGGTGCGGAAAGTCATCGCCGCCGAGGCCCAAGGCTTGTTCGACGCATTGGAGCCCTCTCATCCGCCGGGCGATCTGGCGCAAGGCCTGATGGATCTGGGCGCCATGATCTGCACACCGCGCCGACCCATGTGCGGGGTGTGCCCGCTGTTCGAGCTGTGCGCCGCGCGGGTCGAGGGAGAGCCCGACCGCTATCCCGTGAAGCCCCTGACGAGCAAGCGGCCGGAAAGGCTGGGATCGGCATTCGTCGCTCTGCGGGGAGACAGCGTGCTTCTCACCCGCCGCCCGCCGAGCGGACTGCTGAGCGGGATGCTGATGCCGCCGACGAGTGAGTGGACAAACGCTCCGCGCGACAACGCACTTGATGGTGCTCCGCACGGGTTTGCCTGGGAGCGCGCCGGCGAGGTTCGCCACGTCTTCACGCACTTCGCGCTGAGGCTGGAGGTCTGGCGCGGAGACAGGCGCGACGAAGGGGTCTTTGCGGACGGTGAGGGGTTTGTGTGGATGCTGCGAGACGTCGCGCTTGCAAGCCTGCCAACCGTTGGCCGCAAGGCGGTCGTGCTGGCGCTGGGGTGACAACCGGAATAACCGGGCATGCATTTCGACCAGCCCTCCTTCGACAAACCCCTCCTTGCGCCTATAGTGGACCTGTCACAGTCACGAGGCGAGGATCCACAAATGACCGTCATGCCGCCGTCGGTAAGGCTTGATCCGCCCGGGCGCGGGCGCATCTATGACAGCATCCTCGACACCATCGGCAACACGCCGCTGGTGCGGGCGCAGCGATTGAGCGACAGCGAGGGCGTGGTCGCCGAGCTGTTGCTGAAACTGGAGTTCTTCAACCCGCTTGCGAGCGTCAAGGACCGCATCGCCTTAGGCATGGTGATCGACCTGGAGCAGGCCGGCCAGATCAAACCGGGCGAGACGACGCTGGTCGAGCCGACATCGGGCAACACCGGCATCGGGCTGGCGTTCGTCGCCGCCTCGCGCGGCTACAAGATCATTCTCACCATGCCGGAATCGATGTCGATCGAGCGCCGCAAGATGCTGGCGCTGCTTGGCGCGCAGGTGGAGCTGACGCCACGCGAGAAAGGCATGAACGGGGCGATCGCCAAAGCGCGGGAGCTGCTCGAGACGATTCCGCACTCGGTCATGCCGAGCCAGTTCGACAACCCCTCCAACCCCGCCATCCACGACCGCACGACAGCCGAGGAAATCTGGAAGGACACGGCCGGGGAGGTGGACGCGATCATCTGCGGCGTCGGGACTGGCGGCACTTTCACCGGCTGTGCGCGGACGTTGAAGCCGCGCCGCCCGTCACTGAGGATGATTGCGGTGGAGCCCGAAAAAAGCCCGGTCCTTTCCGGCGGCGCGCCCAGCCCGCATCCCATCCAGGGCATCGGCGCGGGGTTCATCCCCGCCAACATGGACACCAGCTATATCGACGAGATCGTTAAGGTCTCGAACGAGCGAGCGCTTGATCTCGCACGGAAGATCGCGCGCCTGGAAGGAATCGCCGGCGGCATTTCATCGGGCGCCGCCCTGGCGGCGGCGGTAGATGTCGGAAAGCGGCCAGAAATGGCCGGGAAGAAAATCGTGGTGATCATTCCGTCCTTCGCCGAGCGCTATCTGTCGACGGCGCTGTTTGAAGGGATCGGCTGAGGGTCGGCAATTGGGAGCCGAAAGCCTCGCAGCGTGGATTTTCGGCGTGGCGCTCGGAGCGCTTGCGTTGTTTCAGCTCGGGCTGGCGATGGGCGCGCCTTGGGGACGACTCGCGATGGGCGGGCGCTTTCCCGGGCGGTTCCCATCTGCGATGCGAATCGCGGCTCTGGTGCAGATCGTCATTTACGCAGCAATGGGCGCTGTCGTGTCAGCGCGGGCAGGCCTGGCTCTTCCCGAACTGCTCACTGCGTCGAAAGTGGCGATATGGGGGGTCGTCGGGCTTATGGCTGTCGCGGTCGCCATGAATCTGCTGACGCCAAGCAAGTGGGAGAGGCGCATCTGGGCGCCGGTGGCGCTGGTCATGTTGGCGACGAGCCTTGTCGTGGCGTTGATGAAGTAGTGCGGTCTGCGTTTGGAGGTTGGAAGAAGTGACCTCGCGACATAGCTTTGACAAAGAGCAGATCGCAACTGTCCGGAGAGTAGACATGAACACGATGAAGCGCGCGAGCCTCGCGCTGGTGCTTGCGGCGAGCGTCGCGACGCCCGCCATGGGGCAGCTGGCCGGGCAGAATACAGCCGGGCTGACGATCAATGCGACCAAGCCCGCGAATGACTCCAAGCTGACAGTCACCTCCAGGAGTTTCGAGGCGGGCGGGGCGATTCCGCTCAAATACTCCGCCTATGGCGACAATGTCGCACCGGAATTGTCATGGAGCGCCGGACCGGCCGGCACGATGTCGTATATCGTAATCGTCGAGGACCCTGACCTCGGACCCACGCGACCGCCCTATCTCCACTGGATTCTCGGCGATCTGACGGCGACGACGACAAGCCTGACGGAAGGCCTCACGCAGACGCCTATGGGCGGTTTCCAGACCGGCGCGAGCATCGGCCAGAACAAGCTGGTCTGGTTCGGGCCCCGTCCGCCGTCGGGCGTTCACAACTACACTTTCCAGGTGTTTGCGCTGGACAAGCGGCTTGGGCTTTATGACGGCTCGACCGTCAAGGATGTACGGGCGGCGATGGACGGGCATGTGCTCGCCAGCGGCGTCCTCCAGGCGACGTACGCCGCGCCCTGACGCACGGCGGACTGACGATAGCCTTCGGGCGTTCGTCTGGAGGAGCGGTGCGGGCCGAACGACAGCGCCAAATTACCGAGCCTACTTCTTCGGCTTCAGCGCGATGAGGACGTTTCCAGGGGACTGGCCGAACGAGCCATAGCCGGACGAGACGAAGATCATGCCCGCGCCCGCAGAAATTCCGTGGCTCTCAATCGAGCCGCCCTTGCCTTCGACGCCATTGCTGGTCTTGACCGGACCGATCGTGTCGATCTGCTTCAGGACCTTGCCGGACTTCGCGTCGAAGATGACGATCTTTCCGTCCAGCGTGCCGCTGACGAGGGCTCCATCGACCACGAGCGGGGCGACGGAATAGCCGTACTTCTCCTTGCAGTTGGTGACCAGCTTGCCGCGCTCGCCTTCGCAATCGGGGCGCGCGACATGGGACCAGGCCGGCTTGCCGGACTTGATGTCGAAGGCGTACATACCCGGCCGGGGAGGGCCGCCCTCGGCGCCGGGGAAGGGGTCGTTGATCGGCGCGAAGACGCGCGAACCGTCGGTCGCGATGCCCCAGTGCACCCCGCCAAGCGCCGTGCCTTCACCGACGCGCTGGCTCCACAGAACCTTGCCAGTGTCGGCGTCCAGCGCCCAGACATGGCCAGATTTCTGTCCGGCAAGGATCACATCCTTGCCGCCCGCGCCAGTCGCGACGATGGCCTGGGCGCCGAAGTCGAAGTCGCGGCCCTGGCCATTGTCGAAGAACCACGGGCAGTTGGGACCACTTTTGTCCTTGGTCGCTGCGCACGCCAGGTTCCAGACGTCGGCCGCCATCGCCTGGTATTTCCACGCTTCTTTGCCGGTCGACAGATCGATGGCGATGATGGCGTCGGAAGTGTCAGTGGCCGGGTGGGAGGTGTTTTCGCCGGTGGTGACGATCACACGGTTGCGCTTTTCGTCGATCGTCGGGATCGACCAGATCGGCGCACCGGACGGGCCACGTTGCTTGACGCCCCTGGAATTCACCTGGCCTGTGTACTCGGCCTCCTTCATCGTGTGGTATTCCCACAGCTTCGATCCGGTCGTGGCGTTGAGCGCGACGACGGCGCCATGGCCCGTGCAGCATTCGAAGGTCGGATTGGCGCCGGTTCCGACTCCCGAGGCGGAAATCGGTACGATGATCAAATCCTTGTGGACGACGACGCCGCCCCTGACGGAACCAACGCCGTTGGCGGGCTTGCCGTCCGCCTTCCACACCAGCTGTCCCGTGGCCGCATCGACGACATGGACCTCGCCCCGACTGTTGGCGAACACCAAGGATTTCTTGCCCTTGATCTCGGCGATGACGGGCGTGTTGCGCGATCCGCCGGCGTCATAGACCCATTTGGCGCAACCTGTCGCCGCGTCGAGCGCGAGCAGACGGCCGCCGGCGTTGACGAAGGCGGTGTCGCCGAGCACCGTCGCACCCATCCCCATGGTCTGCGTCTGCGGAATGCCGATCGCCCACGCGATTTCGAGGTCCTTCATCTGTTGGGTCTTAAGTCCGGCTTGCCTGGCTGAAAGGCGGCGTGTCGACTTGGGATCGCCGCCGAAGGACGAAAGGCCGGCCGGCCCCCACACGTTCACGACGCGCCTTTCGACCGGGCAGATCATGGCGTCCGTCCAGGCGACCGGCGCGGCCTGCTGGCCGGCGGTGAGAAAGCCGATCAACTGGTTGAGCTCCTCCGCCGACAGGCCGGCCGCCATCGGCTTCATCACCCCTTCGGTGAGGACGGTGCGCAGCTGCGCGGGGGCCGTCCCCTTGAGGACAGGAAGGGTCGCGGCACGGGTCGCGCCCGGATTGTCGTGGCAGGCGGCGCAGGCCCGGTTGTAGACGGCGAGGCCGGGGTGATCGGGCGGCGTCTGTGCGACGGCGACAGGGCTGGCCGTCGCCAGCGTCAATCCCAACAGCATCCAAGCCAGCGATCGGCGCATGTTCATCCCGTCATCCTCGCGTACAACGTCTCGCTCCGGCGATCTGGCCGACGATAGAGCATCCTTCGATCAAACTGCCTCCGTTTGACCGAAGAAAGATGCTCGATCCCAAAAGTGTAGCGCAACTGGTCTGCGTTCGAGCGGACGCAGACCAGTTGCGCTAGCGTCGTGTCCCACAGCCTTGACCGGCCGCGCAACACATTCAACAGGCGAGAGCCGCGCTTTCCGTCGCGCCGGCAAGCAGGCGACCCGGCGCATCACATCTGCTTGTCCAAGGCCGCTGTCCGGCTTTGCGATGCGTCGCGGCTCAGGCATCCTCGCCCAGAGACTGATGGAAGCTGTCGCATCCGCCGTAGGAAACCGATGATTAAACCGATGTCGTCGTTTATCCACTCCGCGTCCGTGTGGACACTGGCTGTCCTTGCCCTTTGCGGTCCCGCTCTTGCCCAGGCGGGTCCGGCGACCGTCCCGATGCCCGATCCGCCCCGCACGGCGGATGGCCGGCCAGATTTGCAGGGGTTCTGGACCAATGTCTCAGTCACCAGCCTTCAGCGGCCTGGCAATATTCCAAGGCTGGTGCTGACGCCGGACGAAGCCAAGGGCTTCGAGGACAAATCGACCTGGAACGTCAATGAGAAGGTGCAGACCGCCGAGGTCGACACCAACGCCCTGCCGCCTTCAGGCAATGCGGCAGACTTCGCGACCAAGGGCTACAATTCCTTCTGGCTCGATCCGGGCCGGCGCTTCGCGACGGTGAAAGGCGAGATTCGATCGTCCTGGATAACCCAGCCGATCGACGGCAGGCTGCCGCCGACGACCGCAGCGCAGAAAGCCGCAGGATCGTCGCGCGGGTTCGGAACATTCGATGGTCCTGAAACGCGGCCGCTGGCCGAACGCTGCCTCGTCAGCTTCAGCCGCTCCGCCGGTCCGGTGATGCAGAACAGCCTCTACAACAACAACTACCAGATCGTGCAGACGCCCGATCACGTCGTGTTCCTGGTGGAGATGAACCACGACACGCGGATCATCCCCCTCGTGAAAGGCGCCGCAGAGGCCAGGCGGCGCCCGTTGGCGATCCAGCCCTGGTTCGGGGATTCGGTCGGCTGGTATGACGGCGATACGCTTGTCGTCGAGACGGTGAGCGTCAATCCCGCCCAGCGAGCGCAGATGTCGCCGGCGGGTAAACTCACCGAACGGTTCACCCGCTGGTCGGACGAACAGATACTTTATGAATTCACCGTCGAGGACCCGACCTATTACACCGCGACATGGAAGGGCGAGATGTCGCTCAGCCGCTCGAAGGAGCCGCTCTACGAATATGCCTGCCATGAAGGCAATTACGCCTTGAATGGGATTCTGGCGGGCGCGCGGGTGCAGGAAATGGGTGGCGGCAAGGTCGCAAGGAACCTGGAGGAGGAGCGTTAGGGCCGGAGGCCGCCTGACAAGTTAACGGCGCCGGCCGAATCACGCCGGATCGGGTGAACGGATCATAATCTTTCCCTGCTTACTTTGCTCGGGAAGGGATGCCGCGACATGCTTCGCTGTCTGTTGTCCAGCCGGAATGGCAATATGGCGGTCCTCGCCATGGGCGTCCTCTCTGTGATGATGTTCATCACGGGCGGCGTCGTCGATTACGCGTCCCTGGAAATGCAGCGCCGACACCTGCAGGAAGCAGCCGACGCCGCCGCGCTGTCCTCGGCCCATGAACTCGTCGTCTCGGAAGGCAGCGCCACGCGCGTGCAGGCCGTCGTTCAAAGCTATATCGGCGCCAACTATGAAGGCGAGGCGACGGCGAGCGCCCAGCTGCTCGAGAAGGGGACCGTCGTGTCGGTCACCGTCTCCGCTCCGCCCCGTGTCTACTTCATGGGCCCGGTCGCCCAGAGCGCCGGCCCGGTCACAGTGACGGCCGTCGCCGAAGTGGTCGGCGGGTCGGCCAATGTCTGCGTCATCGCGCTGGACGACAAAAAGGCCGGCGCACTGTCCCTCGATTCCAATGCCGAGCTAATTGCGCCCAACTGCGCGATCTATGCGAACTCGACGCACAAGGACGCCGTGATATCGCAGTCCAACGCCAAGCTGAGCGGGGCGTTGATCTGTTCCGGGGGTGGATCAAAGGGCGGCACGGGCAATTTCTCGCCGCAGCCGATCACCGATTGCCCCTCGCTGGGCGATCCGCTGGCCGGGCGTCCTCCGCCGCCGGTTGGGGCGTGCACCTACAACAAGATGGAGAAGGACGATTTCGTGGGCGCCCTGTCGCCGGGCGTTTATTGCGGCGGACTGAAAATAAAAGGGAACTCGCGAATCACACTCGATCCCGGCGTCTACATCATCAAGGACGGGGAATTCCTGGTTGACAGCAATTCCGAGGTCCAGGGCGAGTATGTCGGTTTCTATTTCACCGGCTCAGCCGCAGTTTTCAGATTCACCAGCAATGCGGTGATTGATCTTTCGGCGCCGAAAGACGGGCCGCTGGCGGGACTGCTGTTCTTCGAGGACCCAGCCTCGGTCAAGGACAAGAAATACATCATCACGAGCAACTTTGCCGACCGGCTGGTTGGCACGATCTACATCCCGCGCGGCAATTTCACCATCGACGCCAACAATGACGTGGCGGGCGCATCCGAATTCACCGTCGTGGTCGTCAACACGCTGGAGCTGAAAGCCGGACCCCAGCTGGTCCTGAACACCGACTATGGCCTGATTGACGTTCCGGTTCCCGAAGGCGTCGGACCCAATTCCAAGAAGAGCGGCGTCAAGCTCACCTACTAATCCTGTGGTGCGCTGTTCTGGCGGCGGACATAGTCTGCAATCGTGTTCACAAGGTCGCTCGTCGCCTCGGATGGACGATGCCCGAATGCGTGAGACTCGCCCGGATAAAAGACGTAGTCCGCGCGCCCGCCGCGAGCCTGCCAGGCGCGCAACAGGTCGAACGTCATTTCCTGCGGGATGTTCGAATCATCGCCAGGCTGGACCACGAGGATGGGCGGCAGGGCCTTCGCCTCACCGGCCGTGACGATGCGCGGAATGGAGGCGTCCCACATGGCCGCTTCGTCAGCAAAGTAGCTTTCGCTTGCCGAGACGAGGCGGACGAGGCCGGCGCGTTTGGCGTAGCGGTAGCGATAAGCGGGGTCGGACACCGGCCACATCGCCACAACGTAGTCCACTGATGCGTCGATGTCGTCATGCGGAGCGAAGGCGCCGCTCGGGCTGGCGATGGGCGTACCGGAATGGACGGCGGCGCTGGGGCGAAGGGCTTCAAGCAGGGCCAGGTGTCCGCCGGAAGACGAACCGATGAGGCCGATGCGGTCGGGATCGGCGTTGAGTTTGCCGGAGTTGAGGCGAACCCAGCGCACGGCGGCGGCGACGTCGGCGCTGGCGGCAGGGTGTCTGAACGCGGGCGCCTGGCGGAAGTCGATGGCGATGACGAGGAGGCCGGATTTGGCGAGTTCTGTGTCGTAGAGCTTGCCGCCTGTGCGGTCGCCCGAAGCCCAGGCGCCGCCATGGACATCGATCAGGACCGGAAGCGGCCCTTTGGCTTTCGGGTCGCGGTAGATCATGGCGAGCAGGTCAGCGCCGGCGGGCTTCGCCCAGATCACCTCTTGGGTTTCAACGGTGGAGACCTGTTGCTGCGCGGAGGATTCCTGTGCGAGCGCGCGCGGGGCGTAGCCGGTGAGGGTGACGAGCACGAGCATCACGAAGATGGATTTCATGGTCACGTCCCGGAATCAGCGCGTGGGCGCATCAGCCTTGCGACCGTCGGCGATGCGGGCGGCGCGAAGGATGTTCGGCAGGCTGTAATTGCCTTCATGGCATCCGTATTCATAGGCGGTCGTCTTCTCGCGGTTGAGGCTGTACTCCGCGCTCCACGGCTTGTCGTAGACTTCCGGGTCCTCGACCGTGAAACGGTAGAGGATTTCGTCGGCGGAAACAAAGCTGAAGCGTTCGATCACGCGAGATTGCCGGCGGACCACTTGAGGCATGGTTGGGAAGGGAACCGAATTGTCGCGGCCACTGACGGTTTCGACGACCAGCGTATCGCCCTCCCAACGGCCGACCGAGTCGCCCAGCCAGGACGTGATGACGCCGGGGCGGTGCGCGGCGCCGATGGCGACGATGCGGGCGTCGCCGCCTTCCTCGGTGTATAGCACCACATGGCCGGGCGTCTGCACGATCCTTCGCATGTTCTCGACCGGGACGGACCAGAGCGGGGCGACGCCCGGCCCGGCAAGACAGCGTTCATAGACGAGGCGCGTTTCGGGATCGGTGAGCATCGACGTCCCGTCCAGCCGCGATCTTTCAACTGCAAGTATCCGCTGGCCTTCGGCGGTCAGCGGCAGTTTTCCGTCCGGCGGATCGGTGATCCATGACGAGCGCCATTGTCCGTCGACGCGCGTGAGCGTTCGGACGTCGACGGCCAGCAGGTTTGGGTCTATCTGGACTTCGAACGCCTTGGACCGGGCGCGGTCGCGGATCACGCTCACCAGTTTTGCGGCTTCCTCTTCGCCAACAACGAGGCCGGTGGCGCCGGGCAACCTTTCCAGTGGCGTGAGGCCCTTGCTCGACCAAACGCCCTGGAAGTCGGGTCGGCCGCCAGTCGTGCGCGGCGCCGGCTGCGCGAAGGTCGGCAAGGCGAAGGCGGCGAGCCCAGCCATGATGAAGAATTTGGCGAAGAGCTTCATCCCTGTCCCCGACGGCATTCCTTCGAGATATGCCGCGCCCGTTATGGCACGGGTTGGCGAAGGGAGCAAAAAGCCAGACAGCCCTGCTACGCTTTCGGCTCGTATGCGGCAGTTAGCAGGCTTTCCAAAGCGGTGGTGACGCGTTTCCAGTCGGCTTCGGTCTTGAGGGGCATTCCGGCGAATCCGCCGGTCGTGGCGCTGCGGATGACGAGGTAGTTGAGGGCGGCGAGGGCGATGGCGTTGATGGCGGGGGCGTCCACGCCGGCGGGCGGTACAGCGTCGCCGCGGATCACGTGCATCATCTTGCCCATCTGCCTGGAGCGGGCGGCGTCGATGCGGGACAGCGCACCCGAGGGGCCGGCGAGTTCCCAGGCGAGAAGCTTTTGCAGCACGGGATCGCCGCGCAGTTTCTCGGCGTAGACGGTGAAGGCGGCGAGCATGCGCTGGCCATAGTTGCCCTTTGTGGGAGCGGGGATGTCTCCGATCCAGACGCCGGTTGCGGCGCCCAAGGCTTCGAGCAGCGCGTCAAGGCCGCCGAAATAGCGGTAGATGAGCTTCTTGTCGGCGCCGGCTTCGACGGCGATGGCGTTGACGCCAACGCCCGCCGCGCCATCGCGGGCGATGACGCGGGCGGCGGCATCGATGAATTTCTGTGTCGTCGCCTCGCGGTCGCGGGAGGCGGCTTCTGGGATTTTTGCCTTAGGCATTCGGCTCTCCGTGCGCCCAGAAGCTAGACAAGTCACCTCCTGGAGACAAGCACTTGACTTGGCAACAGAAGGCGCAGTATGTCACCAAGCAGTGACAAATGGAGGCGAACATGAAGAACCCTGAGTTCGACCGGCCCGCACGGTTGCGCGCCGGCATCGTGCTAGCGGTCGTCGCGCTGGCGGCGAACATTCCCTACACCGCGCTGATCATGCTGTTCGACTATGACGATGTGCTGCGCCGGCCGGCG
>JAWXBJ010000119.1:0-11490 GCA_034439955.1 Alphaproteobacteria bacterium | reverse complement strand
TCCTCGCCATCCTGATCTCCGACAGCATTGCGATCTCTCCGGGCTAAACCGGACAAATCGAGTGCTACGAAAACCGGACATATCGAGTGGCGCCGACACGGTATTGAGCGCACTTATACACATCGGCACCATTCGAATATTTTTGGCCTTGTGCCCCAATTCCACTCCAAAAACCAAACGGCTTCGCAGCACTCCGAAGAGCGCCGCTAACCGTCTTTTTTGTGGAACCTTTGGAGCGGGCGAGGCGATTCGAACGCCCGACCCCGACCTTGGCAAGATTGGTGTCATTGTCCACACGTCGATGACACTTCATCCTAGGAACAGGCTAGCCGCAATCTCGCTTCCTATCACGTTGGCGGCCGCCCTGAGCGGAGTGTCGGCAAGGTGAGCGTAACGCTGCGCCGTTGATGCCTGAGTGTGCCCGAGAATTCCGCCAATGAGCGGCAGACCAATGCCACCGCTTGCGCCAAAACTTGCAAACGTGTGCCGTAGATCGTGAATGCGTACGTCAGCGATACCGGCGAGCTTGCGTACCCTGGCCCACTCCTTGCCAAGTCCATCAAAAGGGCCGGCGCCCTTCGTGCCCGGGAAAACCCAGACCTGATTTCCTGACATCCACTGCCTCTCCTGCTCAAGTATGAGGAGAGCCGCGCGCGCCAGAGGAATAATCTTCGCCCCGGTCTTGCTGGTCTCCTTACGAAGCATCCCAAACCTGAAATCCACCTCAGACCATTTCAGCGCTTCGATTTCGCTACGCCGCGCGCCCGTCAGGATCAGAAGCTTGATGATGGTGGCGGCGGTGGCGGTGGTCTGTGACGCTGCAGGCCGGTTGAGCACCTGGCCAAGCGCGCGGACTTCCTCTGGAGAGAGATAGCGATGACGCCATCCTGAGGCGGGAAGCCTGACGCCCAGGGCGGGGTTACGCTCGATGATCCCGCTGTCGACCGCATAGGACAGGATCGAGGAGAACAGCCGCACAGTGCGGACTGCGGCCCCCTGCCCGCCCGTGACCTTGATGAGGCCGCGCTGGCGTCCTTTTCGTTTTGCCGTCGTCTCGCCGGTGGCGATCTGCGCCCGGAGCCGCTGGATGTCCCCCTTGATGAGGCTATCGACGGTCCTCGAACCGAGAAGCCGGCGGATGTGATGGTTCGCGAGCGCGACCTCACTATTGATGTTCACCGGCTTCCGCGCGGCGCCGGTGCGGCGATTGATCAGCACGCCGTCCTTTGACCAGGCATCGATGAGCTGGCTCACCGTCTGTGAAGCGCGCACCTCGTCGCGCTTCTCGGCGACATCCTCGCCGAGGTGGGCTTTGGCCAGGATGTCCTTGGCCTGCGTGCGGGCCTCGTCGGCGGTGATCTTCCCGTAGACGCCGATCGTGACACGACGCTGGCGGCCCGCCCGCCCCCCTCCCACCCGGTAATGGGCGATGAAGGTCTTGCGTCCGGTGGGCAGGACGCTGAGCGCGAAGCCGCTCAGCTCATCGTCATAGACGTAGTGGCGCTGGTCCGGCGTCTGCAGCGCGTCAACCGTGCGTTTGGTGAGCTTCACGGCGCGACCTCGACGAAATGCCCTGAGAAAATAAGCCACGCATTCGCGAGACGACAGAAGTTGCATTCTACAAGGGAATTCGCGGCGAGTTTTAGCAACGCGAGACAACACGCTGCAACATCGCGTTTGAAAACTCTTCTGCGCTCAAGCGTCTGCCGAAAGAGAGCAGGCGATTTTGGAGTAGCACCCGAGTAGCACCTTGAAGGCAAATCCGGGGTAATTCGAGGAAACGGCACGACACGCATCGAGGCTGCCAATCGCGTCTAGAGCGAGGATTTATTGGCAGAATCTGACACGCGTGCTATAAAGAGGAAACAGTGGGTGATACCGCCCGGAGCCGTTCGTAATGCGGGGGTCAGGTGTTCAAGTCACCTAGGCGGCACCAGTTTTTTCAAACACTTAGCGGGTTGTCTGGGTGTTTTGGGCCCGGATTGGGTTCGCAGATCTGACGAGCGCCTGATGTTGAGATACTGGCAAAAGGCGGCCCCGCACTCTCGGGCGGGGCTGAAAGTTCTGACAGAAGGAACCAGACTGAAAGCCCCCGCAAGGCGTCTGTTACGATCTGCAGACTCCCGGTCTTCGGTTGAAGCTCTGCGGCGCTTACCTCAAGAGGCTGTCGTGCTTGGCGGCTGCCGCCTTGCAGCCGAGGACGCCGACAAGTGGGTCGCAAGGGCGAGAAGGATCGATAAGGCCGAGAGGCCGACACCCGAAGGAACGATAGTTGCAGCGAACTTGCATGCAACAGTTGAGCTAGCAATCAGGTTTGGGAAATGATCGAGACCGCTGCACCGCCCAGTCCGTCGGGCTCATCGAGCCAAGGCGCCGGATTCCGGGCGAACGCGGATGGATCTGGCGCTGCGCATATCGACTCGACTCGACTGCTGCGCGAGATAATCAACTCCTACGAATCGCCAGTTGTTCGGGCATATTGCTGGGGCCGGTTCCAGATTCTTCGCCTGCGTTTCCTTGACGAGGTCGGGCAGTATCTTCCTTCGGCCGGCAACATACTTGATGTCGGCTGCGGCTTTGGCTTGTTCAGCCTGTTTTTCGCGGCAAGTCATCCGGACCGGATTGTCCACGGCTTCGATCTCAATCCCAAACGTATAGAGATGGCAAAACGCAGCGCCGAGCGTCTTGGCCTGAAGAACGTGACATTTCATGCCGAAAACGCGGTGAACTGGATGGGTGAGGAGAAGTTCGACGCCGCTTACATGCTCGACATCATTCACCACATTCCCCGAAATGCCGTTGACGGCCTGCTCACCGAATTACGCAAGAGGCTGAGCCCGACTGGCGTTCTGGTAATCAAGGATTTGACCGACCGACCAGCGTCCAAGACCGCTTTCACATGGGCGCTCGACAAGGCAATGGATTTCAGAACACCCGTTCACTATTGGTCGATGGACGCGCTAGCAGAGCTTCTGCGCGGAAAATCACTTCGCGTGTTCGTCCACCAGATGGTCGATTACCTTGCATATCCGCATGTGAGCTACATATGCCGGCCGATCTGAAAGCTGGTCTCTATCGCGGACTGAAGATCGCGCTGCCAATCCTGCTTTCCGTAGTGGCGATCGCTTTTATTGGGCGCGCCATTGACTGGAACGCGGCCCTTTCTAGCGCCCTGGACGCACCTGGCTGGGCGGTTGTATCTGGAATTGCTCTGATCCTGATCCAGATCGCGCTTGCCGGACTGCGATTGAGGCTGCTGGCTCTTTCGGTGCAGATGCCGCTATCGTGGCAATCATCTACCGCGGTCTGGAGTTTCAGCTATCTTGGCGGGCTGGTTCTGCCGACGGCGGTGGGCAGCGAAATCATCAAGGGGGCGGTGCTTCTGAAGTGGGCGCGCCTGCCGGGCAGGATTATTGGCGTTCTGGTGCTGGAGCGGTTTGTCGCAACCGTTGCGCTTGTTCTGCTGGTTTTGGTTACCTTGCCGTTTGCTTCGTTGCGGGCAGGAATGGGCCATACAGCGATGCTTGGATTTCTGTGCGGATCCGGGCTTCTCCTTATCGGCCTTGGGTTCGCGGCCCGGCGGCGTATTGGTCCCGGGTTGAGCAAGCTTCTTGTCGCATTCCGCGTTCCGTCTGTTGCGGCTCAAGCCATCAGCGAGACCTTGGCCAATGCGCCGCTTGTAAAGTGTATTGCGATCTCGACGGTCATTCACCTGCTGACGCTTGTGGTGATCGGCTTGCTGCTGTTCGGGTTCTCGTCGCGGGATCCGTTCCTCGATGCGATTCTTGGCGGACCCGTTGTGACCTTCGCGGCAATGCTGCCAATTTCAGTAGGCGGCTTCGGTATTCGGGAGGGCGCGTTCATTCTGGTGTTCGGCGCCTTCGGCGTAGATGCTTCGCGCGCCGCAGGCGTTGGCCTCGCATGGTGGGGCGTGCAGACCCTGGCGGGACTTACTGCGACATCGCTTGCAGCAACCTGGCTGGCAGTGAACCGCCGCAAGCGCGCCTGACGACGCACTACAATTCAGCAACACCCGCGCCGAACCAGACAACAAGCGCTGCAACGCAGATTGCGGAAAATCCGTGGCCCCGCGTTATTGAGCGCCCATACGTCAGTGTTGGCGCTCGCCGAGACGACGCATCCAGACGACGCTCCAATTGGAACCAAGGCTCTCAAGGAGATGCGGCGCGGTGAGCTGAGCGCATTTTGCTCCGTTCCCATTTGATTGGTCCGTCCTTAGAGCCCGATCGCCGAGAGAGTTCCAAACCAGACGATTGGCAGTATGATTATGAGCCCGGATTCTGGCCTCGCTCTTGCAATTTGCGCGCTTCATGCGCCGCATAAGGCGCCGTCGGATACATGGGAAAAGTGCAGTGGCGGGTACGGAGACACGTCCGATCAAGTTGCGACCGCCCTCTCCTACGAACGCAGGTCGTGTTTTTGACGCCGCTGACATGCCTGAAACAGCGCATGCAGTTCAGGCGGCTTCCGTGGATGGATTTATGTTTCCAGACTTCCTGGAACGCTCATCTTTTCAGGCAGGTAAAGCCCGCTACGCCATCGCATCCTGGTACGGATGCCCGCGATGAAACCGTGGCCAGATCAATCGCGCAGGCTGTTCGTTCATTGTATCTGCCTGGCCATGGGCGGCGTTGCGCTGGCTTACCTGGTCTTCAAGATGGCGCAGGCTGGGGTCAATCCCGGTTACGATCTGCGTTTCTTTTGGCTTGCCGGTCAACTTTGGAACAGCGGCGTTGACCCCTACGCAGAGGGTTATCAGGCGTTTGGCGCGAACGTCATTCTGCAGGGCAACGTTCCGGAAATCTGGACCTATCCCCCGAACATTTACCCGCTCGCAGCGATTCTGGGGCTCGCGGACCTGTCCACAGCCTCATGGATGTTCAGTGTGCTCAATCTGGTTTGGCTGCTTGCGGGCTGCTTGATGTGCGCGCGCGTTGCGGCAGACCAAGTCGCGGCATCACCCGAAGGTGGGACTGGTTGGCCTTATGGCGCAACCCATCTCCAAATGTTCTCGGTTCTGCTGTTTCTGATGGCGACGCTGGAAGGCGTGGCGATTACAATCACCGTCGGGCAGACGTCGCTGTTGATGTTTTTCGGCGCCAGCTTGCTGCTTTACGGGATTGCGCGTCACGCATCGGCCTACGCGATCGTTGGTTTGGCCATTCTGTGCATCAAACCTCAAATTGGCGTACCGTTCATCCTGTTCGTGGCCCTCACTCAGCCGAACAGCATCCACGTTATCTTGGGATCAGCCGTCCTCTCCCTCCTGATGGCCGCGCCCGCATTGTTTGTTTCGATCTGGTCGCCGGTTGACTGGCTCCACAACGTCGCGATCTACGACAGCGCGTTTCCGCAAGGATCGTCTGCTTTGGCGATGACGGGCCTGCGCATTCTGGCAACCGAAGCCACCGGCGTCGATATCGGTTCGATACCTGCGATGACCATTGCGCTGGCGACCGTGCTGATACTTCTGTTCGTGTTTCGTCGCAACATCAAGACCGCGAGAGACTCGACGGACGGCGGGGTTGTGGGTATCGGCCTGACCGCTGTGACGTTGATCGCATTGGCGCCTCTCCATCTTTACGATCTGGTGTTGGTGGGTGTGGCTGTTCCCTTCTTCCTGACCCGGATGAGACGGTGGAGCCTTCTGCCTATCCTGCTCGGCGCTGCGTTGATGTGGCGCGCACAGGGCATCGCCGATTTCACCGGCTTTCATTCGCCCGAAGCGATTGTATTCAGCGGATCGCGCCTTGCCGCCATCGGGGGCGCTGGGATCCTGGCTGGGGCCGTCTGGATGCTTCTGGATAGACGCGCCGCGATGAAAGTTCAGTAAGCGTTGACGGCGTTAAGCGCTCGCGCTCCTCATCCGCGATCGGCCCGCGCATTCAGCTTCTGAAAATGCCGTAAACTGCGCCGAACGTGCCGTTCAGCAGCGTGTCGAAAACGTTTCGTGACGGCGTGTTGGTCGAAGACCTCTGACCCGCCACAATTACCGTCCCATCACTGGCAACTGCCTTGCTGCGGCAGCGCCGCAAGGCAATGTCCCAAGGCCTCGCATCGCAGGAGCATACAAACGCGCGCTTCCATTCGCGGGGCCGGCGCCTTAGTGTCTACCCTCGACTGGCGTCAGGCTCTGGCTTCAGGCACCCGTAGCTCAGCTGGATAGAGTGCTGCCCTCCGAAGGCAGAGGTCACAGGTTCGAATCCTGTCGGGTGCGCCAACCCTTTCGAACGTTGCAAGGCGATTGAGCGCGAGGGGGGCGCCGGGCGGGCGCTGGTCCGCCGCAACTGAGTTGTTTGGGAAGCGGTCATGAGATTGCGAGCGAAACTGACGCTGACGGCCCTCGCCTTGCTGGCCGTCGCATCCTGCGGCAAGAGGGCCGACGAGGCCGCCGTGCCCTCGATCGCCGATGCTGTCGAAGCCGCGCCCGTCGAAACCGGGCCGGCGCTTTGGCGCACGGGAGACGCCGACACGACTGTCTATCTCTTCGGCACCGTCCATGTGCTGCGGCCAGACCTGTCGTGGCGGACCGAGCGCGTCGATCGGGCGCTGGAGGCGTCGAAGGCCATCTACTTCGAGACCGACGTGAATCCAAACCCCGGCCAGATGATGCAGGTCGTCTCCCGTCTCGGCGTCTATGTGCCGCCGGAAAAACTGTCCGACAAGCTTGCGCCCGAAGACCGCGCCGCGCTTGCCGACGCCGCCTCCAAGCTGTCACTGCCGATGTTCATGCTGGACACGATGCGGCCATGGCTTGCGGCCATGGCGCTGAGCGAACAGCTGATCGTCAAGGCGGGCTATGAGCCGACCTCTGGCGTCGAGCGCACGCTGGAGCCGGAGGCTCGCGCGGCTGGACGGGAGATTCGGAAGTTCGAAACGGTCGAGCAGCAACTGCTCTTCTTTGCCGACCTGCCCGAGACGGTTCAGATCGCGTACCTGATGGAAGGCGTCCGGGAGATCGACAAGGAAACGACCCTGCTTGACGACATGGTGGCCGCATGGGCGAGGGGCGATGTCGCCACGCTCGAAAACATCATGATCGAAGGGGATCTCGCCGAGTCACCGGAAATCTACGAAGCTCTGCTGGTCAAACGCAACCGCAACTGGGCGGCGACGCTCGACACGCTGATCAAGACCGAGACCGGCGTTGTCTTCGTCGCGGTCGGGGCCGGCCACCTCGCTGGAAACGACAGCGTGATCACGCTCCTGATGGGCCGCGGCTACATGGTCGATCGCGTCGAATAAATGGTCCGGTGCTACCTTCGAGGCGACCCCCCCGAGCGCGCCTCGATTGCGTGAAGCCATACGAGAACGACGCATTGACGCCGACAGCCTGAAGCGGCATTACCAGCACCTCGCGGAACGCGCGAACGGGCGGTTAGCTCAGCGGTAGAGCACTACGTTGACATCGTAGGGGTCACAAGTTCGATCCTTGTACCGCCCACCACGCGCTTTCGAAACAGGGGCGTCTCGGATACCTGAAATGAAGCGAGGATTGCGCCTCGATTGAATCCTGTCCGAGGCGGGTCGATCAGTCGTCCTCGTCTTCCCCGGATGCGGCCATCTCGGCCAACAACTCCTGCTTGCGAATCTTCATGCGCTCGCCCATTTCGTCGAGGTCCTCTTCGCCCTTCTTGGCCTGGGCGAAAATCCCGCCGGGCTGCTCCTCTTCCTTCACGTGATGCTTGATGTATTCGCCGAGCACCTTGACCTTGGCGTCATAGTATTCGTCGCCGGGACTCATGGCCTCGATCTCCGCGATAAGTTTCTTGGCGCCGTCATGCTCGACATAGGCTTCGTCGAGCATGTCGTCCTCGACGTCGCCCCGCTCCTCCGGATAGAAGACTTCTTCCTCAAGCATAGTGTGAATCTTGAGAGCGGTCGCGATCCTGGTGAACAAAGCCAGCTTTTCATCGTCGCGTTCCAGCTGTTCGTACTCGTCGAACCAACCTTCCACCTCGCGATGGTCCTTCTTGAGAAGCTGCACAGCCAACGGGTCGCGCTGGCTGGTTCTGCGCGTGCGGCGCGGCTTGGACTTGCTCGATCCGGCTTTGGCTGCAGCGGTTTTGGGTTTTGGCGGCGTTTTGGACGCAGGCATGGGTTCGTTCCTTCGAATGGCTGAACCCTACAAAGATTTGCGCCCGGAAATGTTCCGCGCTTGCGACCGTTTCTTTGCAAATTTTGAGCTTGGCGGGGGGTCCCCGGAGAACGGCGCGCGCCGAGGCCGGTATTGACGCTTGAAGCCAATGCCAGAACGACTGCGCATGTCACTTTGAACCGGCCCGCCCCCTCCCGGTCCTGAGATGGAGCACGCTCAGTTTCGATGTGTCGCTTCGTCCGCGCGCGTCCAGGGAAGAATCCACCTTTCGCCGTCCTGCGCGCCGTCAAGCGCCCGGATGCGGTAGACCCGCTCGAGCCGTTCGGGTGACAAGACCTCCTGCGGAGGGCCTTCGCCAACGACGCGTCCTTTGTCCATCAGGACGACGCGGTCCATGAACCGCGCGGCGAGGGCAAGATCGTGAATGATCGCGAGGACGCCGGCGCCGCCCCGGGCTCTCGACCGAAGGATCTCCATCACATGCAGCTGATGGTATGGATCGAGCGCCGTCACCGGCTCGTCTACGAGCAGGATCGGCGACTCGACGGCCAGCGCCCGCGCCAGCAGGATACGACTGCGCTCGCCACCCGACAGAACCGCGATTGGCCGATCCGTCAAACCTTCACCATCGACCGCCTCCAGAGCCCGCGCGACCGCGTCGTGGTCGTCTTGCGTCGCCCGGCCAAAGGCCCGCTGGTGAGGATAGCGGCCCAGCATCACGACGTCGCGAACGGGCAAGCGCCACTCGACCTGACGCTCCTGCGGGAGGAACGCGACGCGCCGGCCGCGTTCGCGCAACGACAGCGCATCGAAGTCGTCGCCGTCGAGACGCACGCCGCCGTCAGATCGGCGTCTCAGTCCGAGCATCGCCTTGAACAGCGTGGACTTGCCGGCGCCGTTGGGTCCGACAAGGCCGACAAGCTCGCCTGATGACACGCCAAGCGACGCGGCATCGACGATCCGGCGAGTCTCGGCCGTCACCGTGATGCCGCGCGCCTCCAGCCTCATGTGTCAAGTCCGCCCCGCGTTCGCAGAATGAGATAGAGGAAGAAGGGCGCGCCTATCAGGGCGGTGACAACGCCAAGCTTCAATTCGGGACCCGTCGCCAGGACGCGAACGACGATATCAGCAGCGGCGAGAAGGGCCGCGCCGCCGAGCGCGCTCGCCAGAAGAAGCCGGCTTGGGGAATGGCCAACAAGCCCGCGCAGAAGGTGCGGCGCGATGAGGCCGATGAATCCAATTCCGCCTGTCACGGCCGCTCCTGCGCCCACGCAGGTCGCGACGCCGAACACGATCATCGTCCGTGTGCGCCGCAGGTCGACGCCGAGGCTGGCCGCCGTGTCCTCGCCAAGGCTGAGCGCGTCGAGCGAGCGGCCCGAGAAGGCCAGCAGGGACCACCCGACCAACATGAAAGGGCCCGACAGCGCCAGATGGTCGAGGCTGCGGTCCGTGACCGACCCCATCAGCCAGAAAATGATCTCGTTCGCGGCGTAGGGATTGGGCGACAGGTTGAGCGCCAGCGACATCAACGCGCCACAGAGGCTGGAAATGGCGACGCCGGCGAGGATTAGCGTCAGCACGCTTCGTCCGCCCGCTAGGAACTGCAACACCAGGACACATGCGAGCGCCCCGGCAATGCCCATCACCGGGAGGGCCAGAGGGAAAACGGCCGACAGGCCCGAGTAGAGCGCCGCCACGCAGCCAAGAGACGCGGCGGATGAAACGCCGATTACAGCGGGGTCCGACAGCGGATTGCGCAGAAACCCCTGCAGCGCCGCGCCGGCAAGACCCAACGTCGCGCCTTCCATCAGGGCGAGCGCGGTGCGGGGAAGTCTTATTTCGCGCATGATCATCCAGGCGGTCTCTGCATCCCCTGCGACGAGCATGCGCAGGAGATCGGCTGTGCCTCTGGCGGAAGCACCGACCAGCATCGAAAGGACGCCCAGAACCACGAGAACGAGCGTCAGACAGCTGATCAGAACGGGATAGGCGGGCGCCTTGATCATCCGCTCCCCGCGCGCCTTGCGTTTCGGGCCGTATCGACGGCAGAGCGTGCATCGACCAGCAGTCGCACGGCCTCCAGTGTTAGCGGATTAGCGCAGACGGTGTAGCTGGCCGGTATGTCAAGCTGGGGCAGATCCCGGATCAGTCTGCGCAGCACGGGATGGTTGAGCGCCTCCGTCGACAGTGAGGGCGAGCCAAGGTCAGAACGATTGAGGGAGACAAGATCAGGTCGCATCGCGGCCAGGTCTTCGAGCGAAACATCGCGAAAGCCCAGGAAACCCAGCGTTTCGCCCAGAGTTCGAAAGCCGCCCGCATGGACGATTGCGGCAAATAGCGTGTCTCGGCCTGCAACATTGTAGTTGGCCGAGATGTCGGCATAGACCGGCGGCTCTCCAGGCGGTATCCGCGCGGTGAGGTTTGCGAGCTGTGTGTCGAAGCTGGCGATCATCGCCTCGGCGCGTGCCGGCTCGCCCACCGCGTTTCCCAACTTGCGGATATTGGCCCGCATATCCTCGAAGCTGTTCTCGGGCTGGAAGACCGCCACATCGATGCCAACCCGGCGCAGAAGCGGCACGGTGGTGAGCGTACTGTAGGCGCCGGCAAGCACGAGGTCTGGCCTCATCATCAGGACTTCTTCGGCCAGACCGCGATTGTATGTCATCCGGCTCAACACTGATGCGAGTTCCGGCGGTGTCGCCCCATGCTTTTCCGACAGGTAGGAGATCGACACGATGCGCTCAGGTTCGACCATCCGCATCAACAGCTGATCGGTGCAAAGATTCATCGAGACGATACGCTGCGGGCGGGGATCGGCGGCGGCGTGAGTGGTCCAAAGCGCGGCGCCAAGCACGAGGAGGGCGCGCACGCCGTGCGAGGCTTCCATGTCTTGACTGCCTTCGTTCTGGAATGATCCATGAGGCGCTGGAAGGACCGGACGCCGCCCAAGGCTTTAGACCTAACCATGTCCTTGGGGAAAGCGGTAATCGACGCCTTTCGCGATCGCATTCGGCCGCAGGTTGCTCTAGGTCCTGACCGCCAGCGGACCGTGGTTCAAGCGAGGCAGGACATGCCGCGCGAAGAGGTCAGCCTCCGCCAGATGCGGGTAGCCCGAGAGGATGAATGCCTCGATCCCGAGCGCGCGATAGGCGTTGAGCTTGGCGACCATCTGATCGGGATCGCCGACGAGGGCGGCCCCGCAGCCCGAGCGTGCCCGGCCAATGCCGGTCCAGAGATTGTCCTCGACGTATCCTTCCGCCCCGGCCGCGTCGCGCAACTCGGCCTGCCGGCGCACGCCCTGCGACGCACTGTCGAGTGAGCGCTCGCGGATTTTCTGTCCTTCGACATCGTCCAGCCGGCTGATCAGCCGG
>JAWXBJ010000118.1:0-22515 GCA_034439955.1 Alphaproteobacteria bacterium | reverse complement strand
GATCCTTGGCGCGAACATGGTATGGTCCGCGCCATGCCAGCCGTCGCCCGCATCGATCCCAAGACGATTTTCACGCCCGATGAGTGGGCGCGGCTTTCGCGCCATTCGCTCTGGAAGGGCCCGGCGCTGGTCGTTTGCGCGTGGGTGGTCATCATCGGCGCCGGTGCGCTTTTCATCCTGCTGCCCAATCCCGCCACCTACATTCTCGCCGTCATGCTGATCGGCGCCCGCCAGCTAGGCCTCGCCATCCTCGAACACGACGCCGCCCATGGCGCCCTCCACCCCAATCCGAAACTCAATGACTGGATGGCCGAATGGCTCTGCGGCGCTGCGGTCGGCGGCAGCCTCAAGCGCTATCGGCCCTACCACCTCACCCACCACAAATACACGGAGCAGGCCGAGGACCCCGACCTCGTGCTCTCGAAGCCCTTTCCCGTGACGAGGGGATCGCTTCACCGCAAGATCATGCGCGACCTCACGGGACAGACCTTCTTCAAGCAGCGCATCCAGCCCACCATCCAGCGCTTGCGCAACTTCCTGAACGGCGCGAAACGCAAACCTGCGCGCGTCGCCGACAGTCCCGTAATGAGGTTCTGGATCGTCAACGGCATTGCCTTCGCGGCGCTCACGGCGCTCGGGTTTTGGTGGGCCTGGCCGGCGCTCTGGATTGCGCCCATGGCGACCTGGTTTCCCCTCGTCACGCGCCTGCGCAACATTGCCGAGCACGCCATGGTCGATACGAAGGACGACCCCTTCAGCCATGCCCGCACGACGCTCGCCAACCCGATCGAGCGCCTTCTGATTGCGCCCTTCTGGGTCCATTTCCATGCCGAGCACCACCTCTTCATGTTCATCCCCTGCTATAACCTGGCCGATACGCATCGGCTGCTGGTCCGCAAGGGGTTTGGAGCGCGGATGCGCATCGCACGGGGTTATGCGGAGGTTCTGAAAGCTGCGGCGCCCGCCGCCACCCGCCATCCGGCCGCAGCCTGACCACGCTGCAATGTCAGCAGACAAGCCGCGCAAGCCGCTTCGGCGCCATCGCGACATAGCTCTGCCTGAGCCACGCCTTCAGCGTGTCCAGCTCGGCCAGCACATCGTCCTCCGGTCCGAAATGCGCGATCACCCAGTCATGCTGCCTGAACCAGCCCTCGCTCTCGCGAACGAAGGACAGATGCTGAACCATCCGCGCTGAAACCGGCAGCTTGACGAGAAAACTGAGCTGGTCATCCGGCTCACCCCTGGCGCCGAACACCGCGAACATCTTCCCCGCGACCCGCAAGGACCGCGTCGGACCCCAGCCGCGCGACGCATCGGTCTCCGGCAAGCCAAGACCAAAGGCCGTCAGCTCCGCTTCAGCCTCCTGATGGGGCGTCCGCCCCACAAGATCAGCCCGCCGGCGGCGCGAGCGCCTGATCGATGATCAGGATCGACGAGGCGATCGCTGCAGCCTCCGGACAGGTCTGCTTGCAGGCGGCATCGAGCTTTACCAGATCTTCGCGCTGCTTGTTCGCTGCCGCCGCATCGCCGAGCTTCGCCTCGACATAGCCAAGCCGACCCTTGGGTTCCGGGGCCTTGGATTTTACAGCCGTCCTCAGATGCTTGCGGGCGCTCGTGAGGTCTTCCTGCCCAAGATAGGCCAGCCCGATCATGTAGTTGGCGTTGAGATTACGCTGGTCGCGCAGCAGGACCTCGCGAAATTCGGCCTCGGCCTTGATAAAGTCCTTGGCCTGCAGCGCCTTGACGCCCGCATCGAAATGGAGCGCCGGATTGTCCTGATCGAGCGTCGGCAGGGCGGTATTGCCGCCGCCCGTATACGCGCTCGCGCTGGATGCATCGCCGCGCTGCGCGTGCGCCTCCCCCGCCAGGGCGGCGCATCCTGTCAGGACAAGCGCTGCGATCGAAGTTCTGCCGATCATGACCTATTTCTCCCTTGGAGCCGGAACGTCTGAAGTCGATGCGCTGTGCGCCTCTATCCTAATCTTCAATCCGCCTCTCATTCAAAGTAGGCGCGTTCCAACTGCGACGCAGTTTACATCGACCCGCGCGACACGTCAGCCCGTGACGTTCAGGTAAAGGGACACCCTTCCATCACGTTGGCATCATCGCGGCGGCCGCCTCCGCCTCGGCGCGTCTCTGCACCATCATTTTCGATCGCATCGCGTTGAAGCGTTCCAGCACCTCCGGCGGCGCGGTCTCGGGGCGGCCGGAATCGAGAGGCGGCGCCGGTGCGTATTCGAGCCCGAGCTGCACCAGCCTCGCCATGTCGTCGCCCGCGATCTCCGCCAGCACGGTCAGCGCGAAATCAATCCCGGCGGTGACGCCGCCGCCGGTGATGACATTGCCGTCGCGCACCACTCGCCCCGGATCGGGCGTCGCCCCGAACAATTCCAGCATGTCCCGCCACGCCCAGTGGCAGGCCGCCCGCTTGCCCTTGAGAAGTCCAGCGGCGCCGAGAATCAGCGACCCGGTGCAGACCGAGGTGACATATCTCGCTCCGAGCGCGAGGCGCCGGATCTCCCCGGTAAACGCTCGATCCTGCGCGACCCTCGTCGCCGCCAGACCGCCCGGCACGCAGATCAGGTCACAGCTTTCGATCTCTCCCAGCCTGGTCGTCCCGCCGAAGATCAGTCCGTCCGCCGGGATCGCGCCTCCCGCCAGGCTTGCCACAATGGTTTCGGACTGCGGCAGGCGGCTGAGGAACTGGTGCGGCCCGGTAAAGTCGAGGTGGGTCATGTCCGGATAGATCGCGAACACTGTCCGGAAGAGTTGTTGTGACATGGTGAGCTCCATCGTTGACGCCCCCTTGTCGGCGATCTATCAGTTGTCTGAAATGACATAGTTCCGTCTTTTCATGCCAATCTCTGAACCAGCCACGGCCCGGATCGCCCCGCCTGCGGGTAAGGCGCCCCGAAAACGTGACGGGGGCGGGCGGCGAGGCGCGCCGCGAATACCAGCCCCCCGCACCATCGCCTTCCTCATCTTCGACAATTTCCAGCTTCTCGACGCCGCCGGCCCGATCTCCGCCTTCGAAATGCCGATGCGGGGGCATTCGCCTTCCCCGTACACACTCCGGATCATCGCCGTGGACCCCGGCGCTGTGCGCTCCTCCAGCGGCGCCTCGCTCCACGCCGAGGCCGTCCCGTCCCGGCCGCGCTACGACACGCTGATCGTGGCGGGCGGCGCCGGCACGCGCGAGGCCATGGCCGACAGGCGCGTCCTTGCTCTCGTCAGGTCCCAGGCGGCCCGCGCCCGCCGGCTCTGTTCGGTCTGTTCCGGCGCCTACATCCTCGCCGCCGCCGGCGTGCTCGATGGCCGCCGCGCCACCACCCACTGGCGCCGCTCCCGGCATTTCGCCGCAGCCTATCCAAACGTGCGTCTCGAACCCGACCGCATCTACACCCGCGACGGGAACATCTGGACCTCGGCCGGCATTACCGCGGGCATCGACCTTTCCCTCGCCCTCATCGCCGACGATCTCGGCGAGGATGTCGCCCGCGCTGCGGCGAAGGAACTCGTCGTCTACCACCGCCGGCCAGGCGGCCAGTCGCAATTCTCGGCCCTCCTTGACATCGAGCGCGTGGAGGGCCGCTTCACGCCGCTGCTCGCCTGGATGCGCGAACGCCTCAATGAACCGCTGACCGTCGATGCGCTCGCCGCCCAGGCTTGCATGAGCCCCCGCAATTTCGCGCGCGCCTTCACCGCTGAAACCGGCGTAACGCCGGCCAAGGCCGTCGAGCGCCTGCGCCTCGAAGCCGCCCGCAAACGCGTCGAACACGGCGCCGATCCCATCGACGCGATCGCCCTGGCCTCGGGTTTTTGTGACCCCAACCGCATGCGCAAAGCCTTTCTCCGCGCTTTCGGACAGCCGCCCCAGGCCATGAGGAGACTGGCTCGCGCCTAGCTTCCCCTTGAGCCTTGCGCCGATCCCGGGCAGAGGTCGCGCGCCATGATTTGGGGTTGCCGCTCGGGGTTGTTCTGATGCTCGTCCTGAAACCGTCCATCCTCGCCTCCGGCGTTGGCGTCTTCACAACGGCGGCTATCGCCCGGGGCGCCCACGTCCGCCTCTGGCAGAACGAGGACAGCCGCTTCGTCACAGACGCCGAGGCGGAGGCCGATCCGGAAATCCGCGAGGCCCGGGACGTTCACTGCGTCGTCGTCGAGGGCGGGTATGTCTGCCCGCTCGATTTCCACCGCATGTCCGTCGGTTGGTACATGAATCATTCCTCCCGTCCCAACATCGCGTCCTCCGATGCGCTCGGCTGGGAGTTCTACGCCACCCGCGATATCGCGGCCGGCGAGGAGCTGCTCTGCGATTATGGCGGACTGTCGCCCCTGGAAACGGTGCCGCCGGATTACAAATAGACCGGACGGGTCCGTTCCGGATTTGAAAGCGGCAGCTCCCATGTGCGGAAAATTCACCCAGATGGCGTCGTGGGCCGAGGTTGTGGCCTTTTCGCAGGCGCTTGGCGCGTCTCCGCCCGGGCCGGAATCGTCGAACGACGCCGTCCTGACATCGACGCCAATGCGTCTCGCCCATATCATCCGCCTCGCGGCCGACGGCCGCCGGGAAGCCGTGCCGATGCGCTGGGGCTTCGTCGATCATCACCCCGGTGCGTGCGACATCCCGAAACACATGCACGCCCGGGCGGAGACCATCGACCGCCTGCCCACTTTTTCGGCGGCGTTCGCGGAGCGGCGCGCGATCCTGCTTGTCGGCAGCTTCAACGAGGGCGAGGAAGTCCCGGTCCACTACGACGACGGCGAACCGTCCGGCCGCCTCTGGACCCGTCAGTGGACCCTCCGCGCTCGCGACAGCGCCCCCCTCGCCTTCGCGGTCGTCTGGGAGACGGCCAGCGTGCAGGGCCGGCCCTTGCCCACCTTCGTCCAGGTGACGACGCCGGCCAATGCGTTGATTGCGCCGATCACGGACCGCATGCCCGCCTTTCTCGATCCCGCCGACTGGGCGGTCTGGCTCGGCGAGACGCCCGCCCGCCCGCCAGAGGTCAAGGCCCTCCTGCGCACCCACAACGACGCCGGCGCCTGGGAAATGACGGTGGAAAACCCCGCGAAGAAACCGCCCCGCCCCAGAAATCCCAAGCCCAAGCCCGGCGGGCTGATCTGACGCGAAGGGTCGGTGGAGGCGTCAGGCCCGCTCGATGGCGATCGCGATGCCTTCGCCGCCGCCGATGCACAGCGCCGCGACGCCGCGCTTGGCGTCCTGCTGCTCCATAGCATTGATCAGCGTCACCATCACCCGCGCGCCCGAAGCGCCGATCGGATGGCCCAAGGCGCACGCCCCGCCATTCACATTGACCCGGTCGTGCGAGATCCCGAGCTCCTTCATGGCGATCATCGGCACCACCGCGAACGCCTCGTTGATCTCCCAGAGATCGACGTCGCTTGCCTTCCACCCGGCCTTCTCCAGCGCCTTCTTCATCGCCGGCACGGGCGCCGTCGTGAAATAGGCAGGTTCGTGACTGTGCGCCGCCGTCGCGACGATCTTCGCCAGCGGTTTCAGTCCGCGCTTCTTCGCCTCCGAGGCGGTCATCAGCACCAGCGCCGCCGCGCCGTCGGATATCGCCGACGACGTCGCCGCCGTCACCGTGCCGTCCTTGGCGAAAGCAGGTTTCAAGGTGGGAATCTTGTCTGGCATCGCCAGGCGTGGCAGCTCATCCGTGTCGATCACGACATCGCCCTTCTTGCCCTTTATCGTGACCGGCGAGATTTCCCGCTTGAACCGCCCCTCCTTGGTGGCCGACTGCGCCCGGCTCAAGGTTTCGAGCGCGAAATTGTCCTGCTGCTCGCGCGTGAACTGGTATTCCTTGGCGATCATCTCGGCGAAATTGCCCATCGAACCGCCGCCATAGGCGTCCTCCAGTCCATCTGTCGCCATGTGGTCCTTCATGCCGGCCGCACCGTATTTGTGGCCCTTGCGCAGGTCGATCAGGTGCGGCGCGTTGGTCATGCTCTCCATGCCGCCCGCAACCACCACCTTGGCCTCGCCGGCGAGGATGGCGTTGCGGCCCATCACTGCGGCCTGCATGCCTGACCCGCACATCTTGTTGATGGTTGTGGCCTCGGCGCCGTTGGGAAGGCCCGACTTGATGCCGGCCTGGCGCGCCGGCGCCTGGCCCTGACCGGCCGGCAGGCAATTGCCCATGTAGACCAGTTCGACATCTTCACCCTTGATCCCGGCCTCCTTCATGGCGCCCTTGATCGCGATAGCCCCAAGCTCATTGGCGGAAAGTCCAGAGAGTTCCCCCAGCAGCCCGCCCATCGGCGTCCGCGCCATGCCCACGATCACCACGGAATCAGAAGCGCTCATCGGATTTCCTCCAGTAGACCCGGCTCGAAGAGCCGGTCGTTGAATACCCAGCCGCAAATGATGAGGCGGCGGCGCTTGCGTCAAGCGGAACCGCACGGCCTCCAGTCGCTTTAGGATGACACACATCAGGCGAGGACGCGACATGGTCGGGAAAAGAGCGGGGCACGAAGACGATGTACGGGCGCTCGACATCGAACTCGGCGGCGATGACGACCTTCCGGGGATAGCGCTCGAACTGACCGTCGACGACGTTGATGACATCGCCCTCTCGCCCGGCATTCCGCTGGAGGATCGTCGCGCCCGGCTCAGGGAGTTGCGGGACGACCTCAAGGGCCGGCAGTCCAGCGACATGATGGGAGATTCGGAAGACATGCTCGCCTATGTCGAAGGCCGCATCGCCGACCTCGACACCCCGGCGGATAGCGACGGAATGCTCGAATCGATTGCGATGGATGCCGACAGCCGCTCCGACGACGACGATCCGGCGGACCATATCGACGACGAGGAAGACGACGACACGGCCAGCGACGACGACGACCGGAAACCCTGAAGCGTCCCTCTCTTTCTTTCCCTCCCGTCTAGAATCCGATCTGGCTTGCGGTCGTATCAACCGGCTGCGTCTTGCGCGGCTGGCCCGGTCCGCCGCCCATCCCCATGCCCAGAAACATGACGGCCCCGAACAGGAAACAGCCCGCACCGCCCCACAGCGCCACGTCGTATGAGCCGAAGCGATCGAACGCCTGGCCGAACAGCATGCCGCCAAACGCCGTGCCGGACACCACCGCCGCGTTGACGCAGCCCATGATCGCCCCGAATGACGCCAGCCCGAAATAGCGTCCCACCATGTAGGGACCGATATCGCCTTCCGCGCCCTGGCTCATGCCCGCCAAGGCGATGCCCGCGACTGCCGCGAGGAGGGCGGCCTCCTCCCCCACCAGCATGAGGCAGCCTGCCGCCGGTATCGCCATCGTCGCGAACGCGACCAGGGGCGGTGGAAACCGGTCGAGACACAGCCCAGCGATCAACCGCCCTGCAAACACTGAAATCGCGAACGCTGACAGCACGCTTGCCGTGTCGCGACCGTTAAAACCCTTGTCGGAGATCAGCGCCGCCATCTGGTTCATCAACCCGCCCGACGGGATGTTGATCACGAACATGCCAAGCACCAGACACCAGAACGCGGGCGAGCGCAGCGCGCCGCCTAGGCCCTTCTGCGCCGGCGCGCCGCCCACATCGCCCGACGATAGAGCGCGCCCGGCCGGAAGAACGGCCAGACCGACCAGCGAAAAAACGATCCCGACGACGCCCACAACCAGCCAGCCCGCGCGCCAGCCCTGGGCGCCCATCACCTCGTTCAGGACCTGCGGCATGATCGCGGCGGTCAGTGTCACCACGGACAGCGCCGTGCTCAGCGCCAGGCCGCGCGAGCGCACGAACGACACGCTTACCGCGCGCGACCAGGTGATGCTTGTGGTGCCGAGGCCAAACAGCACAAGCAGAAACACGATGCCGTAATACATCCGCACATCGCCCGACTGCACGGTGAAGGCCGCGCAGGAACCGCCGAACCCCAGCCCCCCGATCAGGATCATGGGCCGGATGCCGAAGCGGTCGACCAGCCGCCCCACGAACGGCGCCAGCAATCCTGCGGCCAGGGTTGCAAAGCCGGCCAACGCAGTCTCTCCGCGCGTCCAGCCGAATTCCATCGTCATGGGCTTCACAAAGAGGCTGACGATGAAGGAGTAGAGGATCAGCCCGGTTGACGAGCCGATCCCGGCCGCCAGCACAGTCCGCCAGCCCGTGCGCCACTCGGCTCCGGCGGCCCGCGCCTGCGATCCATCGTCAGGCGCTGCCTGGGACATGCTTGTCCCTTCCCATCCGTCGATCCCGCATCAGCTGACCTGTGCGAGCCTCGGCGGACGCTGACATGAATGCCAGCCGCCCGCCAGCCGACGGGAGATGGAGCCCGGCGATGAGCCATCAGCCCTTTTTCTTCTTTTTCTTGCGCGGCGCGTCCATGCCGGCCTGCATCCCCACCCCCGTCCCGCCGACATCCTCGACCTCGAAGGTGATCTGCAGGTTGACGCGGTAGCTGGTGATCGCGCCATTGGCGATCATCGCGGACATGTTGTTGACGTTGGCTGATCTGAGGCCCCTCACCGTCTTGGAAAACCGCGTGACGGCCGTCTGGATCGCGTCTTCGAACGATATCGGAGACTCGGTCAGAATCTGTTCGGATTTCATGATGGCCATAAAGACGCCTTGCGAAGCTTGACAGGCCCAATCTGACCGCACGGAGACAGGCGCCGCAACGCCGCGCACGCAACAGGCGAATTCTGCAAACTGTCCGTACACCGACTTCGGCGCGGAATGGACGCCGCCGGCGCTCCGGCGCATACTTCGCCGCCGAACCGTTCGCACCCGTGAATCCGGAACCCGACAGGAATGCCGGAACCCAACAGGATTGGAGGAGCGCCTTTATGAGTCCTCCCTTCGTGCACATCACGGTGGACGGCCGCATCGCCACCATCCGGTTTGATCGCGGCGACGGCGTCAGCGCCCTCAGCGCCGAAGCGATCCGCCAGCTCACCCTCGCCGCGCGCGACTTTCACGCTCGCCCGGACATTTCCGCCGTCATCCTGTCCGGCGGTCCGAAGAATTTCACCCTCGGCGCCGACCTCAAGGATCCGGCTTCCGCCGCCTTGCGAAAGCAGGGTCTCGCCGATCGCCGCCTCTCCCTGCGCGCCGGTCCGGACCTGTGCGAGGCCTGGGAGAGGATCGACGCCCTTACCATCGTCGCGATTGAGGGCTGGTGTGTCGGCGGCGGCGCGGCGCTGGCCGTCTCCTGCGACCTGCGGGTGATGGGAAAATCCGCACGCCTCTACGTTCCCGAGATCGCGCGCGGAATGAACATGAGCTGGGGCTCGGTCCCGCGCATCACCGCTCTCGTCGGTCCCGCCCGCGCCAAGCGCATCATCGCGCTCTGCGAACAACTCGACGCTGCCACCGCCCACGCCTGGGGCCTTGCCGACGCCGTCGCCGAAGACGGACAGGCGCTCGCGACGGCGCTGGCCTTCGCGCGCACCGCAGCGGCGCTCCCGCCCAGCGCGCTGAAGATCGCCAAGCACGACATCAACGCCGCCGCCCTCGCCCACAGCCGCCTCACCGCCCGCAGCGACCTCGAAGCCTTCGCCCTGCTGGAACGCTCGGACGATTTCGCCGAAGGCATCGCCTCCTTCCTCGAAGGCCGCGACCCGGATTTCACGGGCAACTGAACCAATTCAGCCCACCACCGCGCTCACCGTGCTCACGATGAACCCGCCGCCCAGCACTGTCCGCCCGTCGGGCGCAGCGTACAGCACGCACGCCTGACCCCGCGCCACGCCCTCTTCCGGCGTGTCGAACACAAACCCCGGAAGCCCCCTGCCTTCAGAATCGGCGACCAGCGTCATCCGTCCCGGCACGGGCGCCCGGGTCGAGCGCACGCGCGCCAGCGCCGCCACCCCAGAGGCGCACGCCTCCATCAGCGATCCCCCTCCCAGCCAGTTGCTCTCGCCAATAGCCAGCGCCGAGGTCAGCAGCGCCTCGCGCGGCCCCACGATCACACGCCTGGCGGGCGCATCCAGCCTCACCACGAAAAGCGGATCGCCCGTCGCGACGCCCAGCCCGCGCCGCTGCCCGATCGTGTAGCGGATCACGCCCTCATGCCGACCCATCACTCGGCCATCCATGTGGACGATGTCGCCAGGCGCCGACGCCCCCGGGCGCAGCTTCTCGACAATGTCGGAATACTTCCCCGCCGGCACGAAACAGATGTCCTGGCTGTCGGGCTTGGCCGCCACCTGCAGTCCCAGCGCGCTCGCCGCCTTGCGCACATCGTCCTTGCGCATCCCGCCCAGCGGAAAGCGCAGGAAGCCGAGCTGGTCGCGTGTCGTCGCGAACAGGAAGTAGGATTGATCCCGGTCGGGGTCCGCCGCCCGCGCCAGCTCCGGCCCCACCTCGTCGACCGTCCGGCGAATATAGTGCCCCGTCACCATGCAGTCGGCGCCCAGATCGCGCGCCGTCGTCAGCAGGTCCTTGAACTTGACGGTCTGGTTGCATCTTATGCACGGGATCGGCGTCGATCCCGCCAGATAGGTGTCGGCGAAATCCTCCATCACCTGCGCGCGAAACCGGCTTTCGTAATCGAGCACATAATGCGGGATGCCCAGCGCCTCAGCGACGCGCCGCGCATCGTGAATGTCCTGCCCGGCGCAGCAGGCGCCCTGCTTCTTCAGGGCCGCGCCATGATCGTAAAGCTGTAGGGTCACGCCGACGACATCATACCCCGCATAGACCGCCAGCGCCGCCGCCACCGACGAATCGACGCCCCCGGACATCGCCACGACGACGCGCGTTTCGGCGCGCGGCCTCGCGATTCCAAAATGCAGATCCGCCCCCGACAGGTCCACGCCGGCCAGCCTCGAAAAATCGCAAAGCCCCGGCATCGCCAGTCCTCCACCGGCGAAGCCGGGGGAGGTGGATGTCTGCGCAGCAGCCGGACGGAGGGGGCCTCCCTCCACATTCGCTGAATTTGCCGATGGCCCACGGCTCGCGCCGGGCCCGATGATGGTCGCCATGTCGTGTCTCCAGCGGGGTCAAGGCCCGCAGCAAACCAGTGCTGGCGTGGCCATACCCCACAAGCCGGGTGAATGCACGCCTGTCGGCGGTGGATTTCGCATCCGCTCAATCCACCCTAAACCTCTCCCATGCCCCTTAAACCCATCCCGCCATCCGCCCACCACTTCCAGACCAGCCAGCCGCGAGAACTCCTCGCCTGCGTCGAGTTCGCCGCCGACCAGGCAGACAAGGCGAGCGACGATCCCGGCGCCTGGCGCTGGCTGTCGATCTCGATGGTTTTGGCTGTCCAGAACGCCTGCCTCTGCGCGCTCGACGCCGGAGACGACCTCGGCACAAGGAGCATGTCGCGAGCCGACGCCCGCATCGTCCGCCGCTGGACCTCCACCGGGAAAGCCGGCGCTCCGCCCCTCGCAGTGCGCGAGCCCCGCATCGTCTCGCCTCTGGAACTCCTGCGGCGCGCGGGCGACAGCTATTTCCTGAAGCCGCCTTACCAGCTGCCGCTCAACCTCACCATCAGCGAGGCCTTCGACGACCTCGTCGATCTGCGCAACACCTTCCTGCATTTCAGCGAGGATGGCTGGAGTGTGGATCTGCGCGAATTTCCGCCGTTGATCCTGGCCGCAAGCGGCGTCATCCGCCACCTCGCCGTCACCCAGCCAATCTATCTGGCCCGCGCCGAGCGCGGACACAGGGAGCGCGTCGCCCACGCCCTCGACCGTATCGCCGCTGCAATGGAGCATTTCGCCGACGCCTGACGCCTAGCATCTGGCGCTACGCATCCGGCCTCTACTGCGCGCTGACCCGCCAGATCGTGTTGCCCACATCATCCGCCACCAGCAGGGCGCCGTCCTTCGCCACCGCGACGCCGACCGGCCGGCCGCGCGCCTGATCGTCCTCATCGACAAACCCGGTCAGTACGTCCACCGCCTCGCCGGAGGGCATGCCGCCTGCAAACGGCACGAAGATGACCTTGTAGCCGCTGAACGGGTTGCGGTTCCAGGATCCGTGCTGGCCGATGAACGCGCCGTCCGCGAACGCGGATCCCAGCTTCGCGCCGTCCGCAAAATCGAGACCCAGCGAGGCCGTGTGCGCCCCCACCGCATAATCCGGCGCAATCGCCTTCGCCACCATGTCCGGCATTGGCGGCTTGACGCGCGTGTCAACGGTCTGGCCGAAATAACTGTAGGGCCAGCCATAGAAGGCCCCGTCCTTCACCGAGGTGATGTAGTCCGGCACCAGGTTGTGCCCCAGCTCATCTCGCTCATTCACCGCTGTCCAGAGCATGCCGCTGACTGGCTCCCACCCCAGACCGTTGGGGTTGCGCAGCCCGGTCGCGAACAGCCTCTTCGCGCCAGTCGCCGCGTCGATCTCCCAGATCGCCGCCCGCCCCTTTTCTTCTTCCATCCCGTTTTCCGCGATGTTGCTGTTCGAACCGACGGTGGCGTAGAGCCTTGTTCCGTCCTTCGAGGCGATGATGTTCTTGGTCCAGTGATGGTTGCGCGGGCCAGCGGGCAGATCGGTCAGCCGCGTTCCGGCGTCTGAAATGCGCGTCACGCCGGCTGCATAGCGAAAGCCCCAGACCGCGTCGCTGTTGGCGATGAACAGCGTTTCGCCGACCAGCGCCATGCCGAAGGGCGAGTTCAGCCCTTCCAGCAACACGGACTTCACCTCGGCCAGCCCGTCGCCGTCGGCGTCCCGCAACAGCGTGATCCGGTTGGCGCTGGGCGTGACGGCGCCGGCCTCCGTCATGGCCTGCTTCTCGAAGAAACCCTTGATCCCCTTGCCCTGCTCGGGCCTCTCAGGTGCATTTGTCTCGGCGACCAGCACGTCGCCATTGGGAAGAACCTCGATCCAGCGCGGATGGTCCAGCCCCTCGGCGAACGCCTGCACCCCGAGGCCAGCGGCCGCTATTGGCGCTTCGCCCTGCCAGCCGACCGCCTTGGCGATCTTGAGCGTCGGGATCAGCGGAGTGGAGGGCTGAGGCAGGCTCGGCGCCGCCCCCATCCCGACCGTGACCGGATCGCGCGACGCCTGCGCGCATCCGCCTGCCGCCAGCGCGACCGCCAGAATCCAGCTTGAACCTGGAATCCGGCTTGAAGGATACGTCATGCGTCGGTTCCCTGTGAGACATGCTCACTGCCCCGACATAGTGCGCGGCTTGGGGCCGGCCACAGGACGAAGGATTGGAGCCTGATGCGGTCGATCTCTATCAGGTCGATCGTTGAATCAGTCTCCACACCAGTGAAACAAGAACAACTTTCCCCGATCGATCGGGATCGCGTCGATCCGGATCGACCGAAGGTCGCTCTACCTGCACTCGAACTGGTCGGCGCTCTTGCCGTCGCCTGTTCCCTTGAAAACGGGCAGCTTGGGATAGGCGCACACCTTCCGGCCGCCGCCTGCCGCAAAATTGGCGCGCAGCTCGTCAGGGGCCGGTCCGCCGCTTGCCCACTTGTCCAGAGCGTCGAGATAGTCGATCCGGTCCGGCCCCGGCCCGCCCGCGCAATGCAGAACGCCCGGCAGCATGAACAGCCTGACGTCGTCCTTTGCGGCCGCGTCCTTGGCGTACACCTCGTCGAGATAGCCGATCGACATCAGCGGCGACAAAGCCGAATCCGACCAGCCGTGATACATCATCAGCTTGCCGCCCGACTTGCGGAACGCCGACAGGTCCGGATCGTTCGGGCTCAGCGTCTTCTGCATGAAGGCTGTCTGCGTGGCCAGGTTGGGCAGGTCCAGCTTGCGGTAATCCCAGTTGGGATCCTGCATCACGAAATATCTCATAAAGCCGACGCCGAAGCCGTAGGCGAGGCTAGGCGAGCCTTTGGCGATCGCATCTTTCGCGCCCACCAGCCAGGTCTGCCATCCGGCCGGATTGGCCTCCCCGCCATAGGGGAAGCCGACATGATAGGCCTTGCCGCCGGCTTTCGGTCCACTGCGGATTGCGTCCACCGCGTCGAGTTCCGCCTTGGTGAGGCACGTATCCGAATTGGCGCCCTTGCAGGCGATCGTCCTGGGATCGAACGAGCAGGTGCGCGGATCGGTCAGCACGCCGTCCTCCAGCCCGTCGGCCTTGTCGCAACTGGCCAGCACCGCCTTGGCGATCGTCGCCTGGTCGCCCTTGCCCAGCACCGGCGTCGCGAGATTGGCGGGATCGGGATACATCTTGGCGGTGACATTGGTGAAGGTCGCCGCGATGCCCGTGAAGTTGAGCGCCGGAGCGCCCGCGACGATGGCGTCGAAATCGTCAGGATAGCGCTGGGCCGACATCAGCGCCTGGCGCCCGCCATTGGAACAGCCCGCAAAGTACGACTTCTCCGGCGCCTGGCCATAGCGCGCCTTGACAGCGTATTTGGACACTTCGGTGACGCGATGGATCGCGGCGTGCGCGTAATTGACGATGCGCTCCATGTCGCCCAAGGCCCAGCTCCCGTCCGCTCCCGGCGCCTTGTGTCCGGTGTCGGTGCCGGCGGTCGCATAGCCTTTCTGCAGCGCCTGCATCGTCATCGCTTGGTTCTCGACCGTGCCGGCGAAGCCGCCCTGCCCGCCCATCACGAATTTGCCGTTCCACGAATCCGGTAGCCAGACCGCGAAATTTGTCTCCTTGCCAATGACGCCCGACAGCTTGCAGTGCGGGGCGGGGGCGGCCGCCGAAACCGCCTCGGTCACCTTGACGTCGGGAAGCTGCATACCCTTCAGCGCCTCGCACGCCATCTGCGCCTGCGCCGCTCCTGCGCCCAGCACCGCGAGCAATGCTGCAACCGCCACACCTGTCCTGCTCATCTTGTCTCCCTCATGTTTTCTGTTTGGGTGGAGACTGGCATGCTCCGCCCCCGCAAGCCAACACCGCCCTCTAAAACCGACCGCCGGTCTTGAAGCCGCCGCCGCCGCTCCGGCCGCCGGTGCGGAATCCGCCGCCGCCGCTCGACCTGCCGCCACTCGAACCGCCCCAGCCGCCGCCAGATCCGCCGCCGCCCCACCTGCCGCGCATGCCGCCGCGCACGCTCTCGCGGATCACCTCGCTGATGATCACACCGGCGAGGCCGCCTACCACGTCCCCCAGACCGCCCGGAAGACCGCCCGGCGCGCCGATCGTCTCGCGCCGTCGCCGCCCGCCGAAATAGCTGTCTTCGTGCGCCGGCGCCTGACGCACGGTCGCCGCCAGCGCCCGCCACAGCTGCTCGCCGCTGGTCGCGCTTGCCCCACCGTAAGCCATCAGCGCCGCCTCGAACGCCGCGCCTCCCAGCTCCACATAAGGCCCGTCCAGTCCCGCCGCCTTGAAGCGCTGGCGCGCCGCCTCCAGCGCTTCGACAGTTCCGCGCCGCCGCGCCGGCACGAGGCCAAGGCTCCGGCCGCTCACCTCCATCGCCAGTTCCTCGGTGCGCAGCTTGATCAGCACGTCCACCATGCGGTCGTCGTCCAGCGACGTTGTCTCCGCCGCCAGAACCTTGAGATCGGGGAAGCTCGCCTTCACCAGCCCGTCCTCGATCAGCCTGCGGGCGTCGCCCTGCGGACCGCTGTCGCCGCTCGCCGCCGCCTCGCGCCGCGTGCGCAGCGCCGCCTCCGCCGCCTCCAGCCCGTCGAGCCGCGCGTCGGCGGCCTTCACCTCGGCCTTGGCGGACGCCGCCGCATCCGACAGCGCCCGCGCGCCATCCGCCTCCAGAGCCGTCGCCTCGAAGCGCTCGATCGCCGCCTCGGCCTCGGCCTCCTCCAGTTTCATTCGTGAAAGATGCTCCGAAAGCCTGTCCGGCAATTCGATCAGCCGCGCGTAATTGAGATAGGCCTGATCATAACCGCTGACCTTGGCGACCCATCCGTCCAGCGCCCGCGTGATCCCCCGTCCGCGATACTCCGTCGTGCGGAAACGCCGCTCCCAGAGATAGGCGAACAAGGGATCGCTCTCATAGGGCGCACCCTTGGCCGTGCGGTCCGTCCGCGCCAGTTCCAGCTTCTGTGTCGCCCGCGCATGCACCGCCTTGGCCTCTTCGTATGAGGATGTCAGCGCGTCATAGGCGGGATCGGCCTCGATCCGCGCCTCCGTCGCCGCGACCAGGGTTTCATAGGCATCGACGGCGGCGCTGGCGCGCTGTTCGGCCGCCAGTCGCCCGGCCTCCGACGCTGCAAGTTCGGCGGCCGACTGTTCCGCCTCTCCCTCTATGCCGGCCATGAATTGCTGGTGCGCCTCAAGGAGTTTCACCGCCGCCGCTTCCGCCGCCGACAGCGCCGCCTCGGCGCCGGTCTTCAACTCGTCCAGCCGCATCCGCGCCAGCTCGCGATAGCCCTCGGCCCTCAGCCTCAACAGCTCGGCGCGCCGCCCGCCATGCGCATCCGCCGCCTTCAGCGACTGGTCGAAATCCCCGCGCGCCTCCGCGATCTGCCTGTCCAGGCGGTGCAGCGCGTCGCGACCCGAAATCACATCGGCTACCATTGCGTGATCGCCCCGCCCGGCGCCGGGACGTCGAATGTGGGCTCGAGCACACCTCGCGCCTTGTAGCCCAGTATGTCGTTCTGGATGATCTGGTCGGGCGCCTTGTCGGCCGCTACCTTGTCGAACACCGCCTTCTCGACGCGCTGCGCCCACTTGTCGACGCGCTCGGATTTTTGCGTCTCCTCGCTTACGATCGGGACCTCGATAACCCGCCCGCCCGGGGCCACGGGCTCGACCACAAGATAGTAATTGCGCCCAACGGGATTGTCGTCGGGGATCCGATAAAAGCCGGTATCCTCCCCGGGCCGCGAGACGATCCGAACTTCATACTCATCGGCCAGCTGATCGTTCATCCGTTCCAGCGCCGCCAGCTGGGCCTTGGCTTCTCCCCGATCGCGTTCGGCGAGCGCCCTCTCGCCCGCGCTCTGTATCGAGGCGATCCGCTGGTCCACCGCCGGATCGACCGCCAGCGCCTGACCTTCGCGCGCCAGTTCCGCAATCTCCGCCGGCAGCCTTCGCCACTCCGCCGCCTGCGGCGCGACGCCGAAAACATACCAGCCGGCGGCCAGAGCCGCGAGGCCGGCGGCCACGCTCACCGTCTGCGGCAACCATGCCTTGCGCCCGACATACAGCCGCGCCAGCCTGACGTTCAGCGTGTTCTCTGGGGGCTTGTAGACGAAGCGCTGCTCGTCCAGCGCCTTGACGCCATCCTTCAGGATGCGGTCGGGCACCTCGATTCCCTGCGCTTGATAGATTTCCTTCAGCCGGCCGATCAGCTTTTCCTCGCGCGCCTCGGCGTCCAGTTCCATGTCGGCGACGCGTTCGCGATGGCGCAGCGTGTCGACCACGTCCATCGCGAGGAGGACGTCGTCGAGTTTTCTGGGTTTTTCCGTTGTGGAAGGTGATTGGGCGACGGCCGGCACGGTCGGGGTCAACATTGTCAACGGGTCCAGACAGAAATGCGCCCGCCGCCAGGTCCTCCACCAGTCGAAGACTGGGAGAGGTGGGTTGCGTGTTCTTGCACGCGAGACGCCCCGCCGTCGCTCATGTGCTGATGGTGAGCGCCGCTGCCGCGCCCTGCTCGACCAGCTTCGTCATCCGCTGTTTGCCGTCCTCCACCGCATCGCGGATTTCCCTGGAGTTCTCGGTCGCCAGCTTGCGCATCTCGGCGATGATGGTGAGCGACCGTTCCTGATAGTTCACCACGCTGTCCACCAGCTTCTTCACCGCCGCCGCCGAGATGGTCGGACCATAGCCCGCCTTGACGGCCGCCTCCTGAACCTTGCCGCCGATCTCGGCCAGCACTTCCAGCGACTGGTCCACGCCCTTCTTCATCGCCTCCAGCGTCTGCGTCGATTCGTGCAGCCCGTGCATGCCGGTGAAGGTCGCCGTCAGGGCCGTCAGCACGATCTCGTTGGTGCCAAAGAACGACACCGACTGGGCGTAGATGCGTTCTTTCGCGTTGGTCGTCTGCACCAGCCGCGCCATGATGACTTCGGAGGTGTTGTACCCGACGGTGAGATTGTCCGAGAGGTCCTTCGCCACCTGATAGCGTTTCTCTTCGGCCTGCAGCCTGCGCAGCTCCTCGTCGCGCTTGAGTTCGAGGTCGGCGCGTGCCGCTGGGTCCTCGCCCGTGAACGCCGTCACGGCGTCGGCCGCCGCAGTCATCTGCGTCTTCGCTTCCTCCAGCTTGCCCTCGGCGGTCTTGAGAACGTCCAGCGCCATCACTTCCGACTGCTTCATCGCGCCGCGGAAATCCATGTAGGCTTCGAGGATCAGCGTTTCCTTCTCGATCTGCAGCTTGGTCTCCTTCTGCACGTCGAGATAGAGATCCTTGATCTTGCCGAACCGCGCCGCGATGTCGCCGCGAGAGAATTTCATCCAGACGTTGGAGACCCGCTCCATCGTCGAGACCTTGCCGTCGGCATACTGATCGACCAGCGATTTGGCGTCGTCGCGAATGGAATTGAACGCCTGCGTGACGCCCTCATAGCGCTCGCCCACGGTGATTGCGGCGACGTGCTCGCGCACCACATCGTTGAAGTGCGAGGCCTGGTCCAGCGTGCGCGCGATCGCCGCGACCTTGTCCGGCTGGAGTTCCGAAATCTGGTTCAGCAGGGCCACCACCGGCGCGGGATCGGACTTTTTCTCGAGGCCCAGCCCCAGCTGCCGCAGACTTCCCATCGCCTTGTCGAGATACTGCAGCGCCGTCGGGCTCTTCGCCATCCTGCCGTCTCCATCGAACCTGCGCCCGTCCTCGCGACGGCCGCCTCACGCCGAGTCAATACGTGCGTCCAAACCCGCCCTCATACAAGATCGTGATCGCGAAGATTTTCCGACAATCGATAAAACGCGTACCGGATCCTGGTCCTCCACCGCCGAAGGCGGGGGAGGTGGATTGCGTGCTCTTGCGCGCAAGCCGGCTGGGGCGAGCCGTAACGGGACTGTCGAGGACAAGCAGGTCTGGTGCTATATCATCATCGGGTCCACCCCCCGCCTTTCAAGTATGTAGGAAAACGAATGCCCCTCACCACTCCTCGCACCGCAATCGTCACCGGCTCGACCTCCGGCATCGGCGAGGGCATTGCGCGCGGCCTCGCCGGCGCCGGCTGCAACATCCTCCTCAACGGCTTCGGCGACGCCGCCAAGATCGAGGCCTTGCGTGCCGGCCTGGCGGCGGAGCACAGCGTTAAGGTCGCCTACTCCCCCGCCGACCTCACCAAACCGGACCAGATCGGGGCGATGTTCGCCTTGGCGCGCGGACAACTCGGCCCCATCGACATCCTGGTCAACAATGCGGGAGTCCAGCATGTTTCCCCGATCGAGGATTTCCCCATCGACAAGTGGGATCTCGTCATCGCCCTCAACCTCAGCGCCGCCTTCCACGCCACGCGCCACGCCTTCCCCGAGATGAAGGCGCGCAGATGGGGCCGCATCATCAACATCGCGTCTGCCCACGCGCTGGTCGCCTCGCCGTTCAAGTCGGCCTATGTCGCCGCCAAGCACGGCCTGTTGGGCCTCACGAAGACCGCCGCGCTCGAAGGTGCGACTTTCGGCATTCGCGTCAACGCCATCTGCCCCGGCTATGTCCGCACGCCACTGGTCGAAAACCAGATCGCGGACACCGCGAGGGCTCGCGGCCTCACGCCCGAACAGGTCGTAAGCGACGTGCTGCTCGCCGCCCAGCCCACGAAGGAGTTTGTGAAAACCACAGACATCGCCGCCCTCGCGGTTTTCCTGACCTCGGAAGCCGCCAATCAGATCAACGGCGCGGCCCTCCCGATCGACGGCGGCTGGACCGCGCAATAGGCTCAAGCCATGCCCGAAGCGCCAGTCGACGCACCTGCGCCCACCCTCGTCCCCGGCCGCTCCTGCGCTGGCTGCACCATGTGCTGCAAGCTGCTTGCGGTGGAGGAACTCGCCAAACCGCCGCAGGCCTGGTGCGGGCATTGCGCCATCAGCGTCGGCTGCACCATCTACGGGACGCGCCCGGCCGACTGCCGGACCTTCTATTGCGGCTGGCTGCTCGATCCCAGCATCACCGACGACTGGCGGCCCAACGCCTCCCGCATGGTGGTGAAGTTCGAGCCCAACCGCATCGTGATCCATGTCGACAAGGACCGTCGCGACACATGGAAGCGCGAGCCCTTTCACGCGCAGATCCAGCGCTGGGCGCAAGCTGCCGCCGCGCGGGGCGGCGAGGTCATCGTCTATTCGGGCAAGGAGGCGCAGAGCGTCGCGCCGCCTCGCACGCCGGGTCCCCCGCCGAGGGGCTGATTGTCCATACCTGTATTCAAACCCGCAACTCCGGACCTGCGTCGTCCGCGTCTGGCGAAGGCGTTCGCGGCGGGCTGCAGCAGCCTGCGCCCGCTTGGACACATACAATCTGCTCTACACGTTCGGGACAGGGCATCTTTCTCCGGTCAGTCTTGTTCAGTATGATCGAAGTATGATCTAGCCTCGCGGCGATGCCGGATAGTCTCATCGTCCTCGAAATTCTTCTTCGCGGCTTGGCCATCGGCGCCCTGGCAACAACCGCCACCGCCTTTGGCCGCAGCGCCGCAGGCAGCGCCGTCCGCGTCGGCGGCGTCCTGTTCTGTGCGAGCGTGATCGCCTACGCGCTCAATTCCTCGTGGACAATTCGCGCCGGGCTCGGACCGGTGCAGCCATTGCTTCACATCATGTCGCTTGGGGGCGTCGGGGCTTTTTGGCTGCTCGTGCGCGCGCTGTTCGAGGACAGGGCGCTGACCTGGTCGGAGGCCGCACCTTTTGCGGGACTGACGGCGCTCGGCGTGATCGCCATGGCCATGCCTTCTTCCATCCAGCAAGGCTTCTGGGTCGCCCACAATTTGATTCAGGTGGGTCTGGCTGGACACGCGCTATGGACGATCCAGCGAGGATGGCGGGACGATCTGGTCGAAGCGCGTAGACGCTTGCGGGGCCCCTTCCTGGCTGTTGTGGCGCTTTTCGTGGTGATCGTTTCCGGCTTCCAGATTGGCGAAAGTCTCGGGATCGCCGCCGATTGGTATCCGTTGGCCGGGGCAGCGGCGCTTGCCGCCTTTTGCCTCGGCGGAGCGCTGATCCTTCTTGAAACGCGCTCCGTCCTGTTTGGCGCTTCGGCGCCCCCCGCTGCGCCGGACGTATCGAAGCTGGGAACGAGCGGCGCAGATCGGGCGGAAATCGCCCGGCTGACCTCGCTGATGACCGGCGAACGCCTGTGGAGTGAGGAAGGGCTTACCATCGGCGCTCTTGCCGCCCGGCTCGGCGCGCCGGAACACAGGGTCCGGCGATTGATCAACGACCAGCTTGGGCACCGCAACTTCGCCGCCTTCGTCAACTCCTATCGGATCGACGAAGCCAGGCGGGTTTTTGCAGATCCGGACCAGGCAAGGAAAACCGTGTCCTCCATCGCCTTCGACCTCGGCTTCGGCTCCCTGGGGCCGTTCAACCGGGCGTTTCGGGAGACGACCGGGCTCTCGCCGACGGAATGGCGCAGGCAGGCGCTGCAAACGTCCTCGCTGAAACCGGAAAAGCCTCTCTGAATCTGAAAACGTCCAGCCTTTTCAGTCCCCGGCGAGACCTGGGACCGGCGCCGCGACATGGCTGCTTCACCGAAGCAATGGAGGTATGTCATGTCGGACTGGGTTCAGGGCGTCGCAGGCCAGTGGCTTGTGAACATGGGCGTGGATGTCGCCCGCTACGTCATTTTTGCGGTCGCGGTCTGGCTGATTCTGTGGGTCGCCCTGAAGGGCCTCCTGCGCTCCCGCAAGATCCGGGAAGACACGCCGCCGGCCCGCCAGCTGGCGATCGAGTTCCTCGTGTCGATCCGGTCGATCGCCATCTTCTCCACCATCGGCGTCTCGATGTTTGTCCTCGAACAGGCGGGGTCTCTGCCTGGCCCGGCCCTCGCTGCGCAATGGGGGCTGGCGTGGGGCGCCGCCAGTCTCGTGATGATGGTGATCGCTCACGACGCCTGGTTCTACTGGTCACACCGGCTGATGCACGACCCGCGACTGTTCCGGCGCATGCACCGGCGTCACCACCGCAGTCACAACCCCTCGCCGTTCACCGCCTACAGCTTCGACCTTGGCGAGGCGGCCGTGATGGCCATCTTCGTGCCGGTGTGGATGGTGCTGGTCCCAACGGCGTGGCCGGTCGTGGGGCTGTTCATGCTGCATCAGATCGTGCGCAACACACTCGGTCATGCCGGCTATGAACTGATGCCCGCCAACCGCAATGGGCGGCCGATACTCGGATTTCTCACCACCACGACCCATCACGACCTCCATCATTCGGAAGCCGGCTGGAATTATGGTCTCTATTTCACATGGTGGGACAGGATGATGGGGACCGAGCATCCCGACTACCATGCGCGCTTTGCTAGCGTCGCCAACCGCAAGGACGGCAGCGCCTCTCTGCCCGCAGGCGCAGCGAAGGCGGCCGGTGTGTCCCTGCTCCTTGCGGTCGCCACGCTCTCTCTCGCGCCTCGCGCCGCCGAAGCGCAGACGGGCGCCGACATAGGCGGCCGCTGGGCGACACAGGGTTTTGGTTCGATTGTCGAACTCGCTCCGTGCGGGGAGGCCGATGGAGCGCATTGCGGCCGCATCGTCTGGCTGTGGGAGGAGACAGATGAATCAGG
>JAWXBJ010000117.1:0-13045 GCA_034439955.1 Alphaproteobacteria bacterium | reverse complement strand
GCGGCGCCGATTATCGAGCGCGGCTTTCTCGGTTTCGAGCCGGGCCGCTTCCTGCGAGAGCTCGCCGGCACGCGCATCGAGGCCGGAGAGGAGGTCGCGATGGCCGGCATGGGTGCCGAGCTCGACCTTTTCCTCCCAGGCTTTCTGCCCGAGGGCGGCAAGCGCGACGGCACGGTCGGCATCCTGCTGGCGCATCGCCCGGCCCAAACGCGAGCGGTCGAGCTTGCGGCCCAGCTCCTGGAAACCCTCGGAAAGAAAGTTGGCCATTCGCGCATGATGCACCAACCGCGCGAGCGGCCCCTGCGTCCGCCTGCCTGGTCAGGGAGTGTGTTGTGCCGCCTCGGCCTGCCTTTTCCATTGGTGGCGCGTACGGCAGCTATGATGGGCGGGAACCGAGGAGAACCCGTGAGCACCAAGAGCGAAAAGCCCACCCGCAAGTCCCAGATCGACACCGTACTGCTGAAGATACCCGGCGCGTCCACCAAAAAAATCGGCGGCCTGGACGCCTACTTCGTCAATGACCGCATGTTCGCCTGCATCAGCGGCGATGGCGTCGGCCTGCGCCTTCCGGCCGCCACCGCGCGCGACCTGCAGTTCTCGAGGGAAAACGTCGCCGCTTTCAATCCGGGCGGCGTGGGCACCACGAAGGAGTGGGTCCAGATCAATCGGGCCGAAGCCGCGGACTACGAGAAAGACCTGGAGCTATTCCAGGCCGCTCTCGATTTCGTCAAGGGCAACCGCTAGCCTGTCCTGAATCCCATGGATTCTCCCACGCTCACCGTATCCGCCGCCGTCCGCGAACAGCTCAGCATTTCCTGGTCGAAGGCGAAGCAGCTCTGCACCGAAGGCCGCGTGACGGTCGATGGCAAGCGTTGCCTCGATCCCGCCCGGTTGATACACAAGACCAACGTCGTGGCGGTGGATCGATTCGCGCCCAAGGTCGAGAAGGGCCCGCTTTCCCGGGAAGCAATCGTCTATGCGGATAAGGACTTCGTCGTCTGCAACAAACCCGCCGGCATGCTGAGTGTCGCCGACGTCGAGGGCAACAAGGACACGCTCGCCGACCACATGCGAACGCTGCTGCGGCGCGTGGAAGGCAAGGACGGCCATGATGTTCCGCTGGGCGTAGTCCATCGCATCGACCGGGACACCAGCGGGTTGATCGTCTTCACGCGCAGCCCGCTGGCGCATCGCATGCTTGCGGAAGCTTTCCAGGAGCACGACATCGAGCGGCTCTATCACGGCATCGCGCACGGCGAGGTGCATGAGGAGCGCGTCGAAACTTCATTGCTGCTGGATCGTGGCGATGGCCTGCGCGGATCGTTTGGTTACTTCCGCCGCTCCGCCGAGGAGCCGCCCGAGGATGCCAAGCGCTCGGTGACATTCATCAAGCCGTTGGAATCGCTCAATGGCGCCACGCTGGTCGAGTGCCGCCTGCACACGGGGCGCCAGCACCAGATCCGCATCCACCTTTCGGAGCTCGGCCATCCGCTGGTGGGCGAGAAGGTCTACATCCGCGAATACACCGCGCAGAAGATCGAGGCCGGTCGGACGATGCTGCATGCGCGAATGCTGAGTTTCGCCCATCCCCGCACGGGCAAGGCGATGAATTTCGAGAGGCCGCCGCCCGAAGACATGGCGGCGATCGCTGCCAGGCTGCGCGGCAAACAGGGCCTGTAAAGGACGCTTGACACCCGGAAACGCTTGCGGTGGGCGCCCTGCGCTGTTTTCGCAACCGGTGAAGAACGTGATTCGCGAGCTGAGGGAGAAGCGCGGCTGGAGCCAGGGCGACCTGGCCGACCGGCTCGAGGTTTCGCGCCAGACGGTCAACGCCATCGAGAACGAGCGCTACGACCCGAGCCTGCCGCTGGCGTTCGCGCTGGCGCGGTTGTTCGAAAAGCCGATCGAAAAACTGTTTTCGACAAAATAGGAGATTCGAGATGAAGATGAGTTGCAATGACCGGACGGAATCGTGGATCGGGATTGGCGCCGGCATCGGTGCCGCGATGGTCGCGGCCACGGGCGACATGGGCACCTGGGTGGCGATCGGAGGAAGTCCTTGACTCAACGCGCTTCCATCGCTGGCGCTATGCCCACTGTCGTGCCAGCGGCTGGCGTCCACACGACCGGGACATTTACTTGCGCGTCGCGCCCTTCGTCGCCTTGCGGGGGCTGCCGCTCGCCTTTCTCAAGGGCTGTGTGCTCGGCTCATGGAGCTTCGCGAAGGTGCTGACATCGTGCGCGAGGTCGGCGATGCGCTGGATGAGCAGTGGCGCGGCTGACACGCCGATCGTCGCCGTGAACTCCACGGGCGTCATGGGCGGGTCGACATCGATCAATCTCAGCCGTCCGTCCTCGATCCAGCTGCGGTAGTGCTCCGCGGGCAGCAGCGTGAGTCCCAGCCCCGCGGCGGCCAGCGACGAAGCAACACCGAAGCTCTTGCACGTGTAAAGGCGCTGGCAAAAGGCGCCGCGCGACCGGAACCAGTCCTCGATCTTGGCGTGATGCACCGATTGCCGAGACATGGCGATGATGGGGAATTGCTGCAGTGCCTGAGGGTCGAGCCGGCCCGTCGGCAGACGCAGCGCGGGGCTCGCCATCCAGGCGTGCTCCACGAAGCCCAGGGAGCGCGTGAGGAGCTCGTGGCCTGCCAGGCGGCCGGGCGCGAGCACCAGATCGAGCTGTCCGCTGCGAAGGCGCTCGTAGAGCTCTGCGCTGAGCGCCTCGTCGAGTTCCAGCACAATCTTCGGATGGCGCTCATGCAGCCTGCGGATGAGGCTCGGTAGCCAGGTGACCGAGATCATCTCGGCGACGCCCACACGCACAGTGCCCGGAATTCTGTCTGGCGCGCAGATGCGATCGCGCATCTCCGCGCTGAGGTTGATCATCTGCTCGGCATAGCGGATGAGGTCCCGCCCCCGGCCGGATACTCGTGCGTTGCGCTGTGATCGATCAAAGAGCTCGACGCCGAGCTCGTGCTCCAGCTCGTGGATGCGCATGGAGACAGTGGATTGCGTCGAGTTCACGCGCTCTGCAGCAGCGGTGAAGCTGCCGAGCTTCGCGGCCCAGTAGAACGTTTCAAGTTGCTTCAGGTTCACGTCGCCTCCTTCTGATCCGAGCCTGCGTCATGCGCGCCGAGGTGGCAGGCGCCCCGGTTTCGGCCGATCCATCAGCATCGCCGGCAGGCGGCGCCCAGCCCCGTCATCCATCAACAATACTCGTGTAAACGTATTTGAATAAATCGCTTGTCCCGATGGGCCTTAGGACTTAAGAATTGGTACGCGCTCCCGAGAGGACGTACCGTTGGACATCGTGAGGAAGCAGTGGACCGTCTCAGCGACCTTTTGTCCGCCCAGTTCCAGGAGCCGCCCTTGAGCACCTCGGACCCCGCGCGTCTGAAGCTGACGATCCGGTCGGTGACCGATGAGGCCGAGGGCATCCTGGGCTTTACGCTGGTCGATCCACAGGGCGGCGTTCTCCCGGCCTACGAGGCGGGGGCGCATATCGACGTCCATATCGCCCCTCACGTCGTGCGGCAGTACTCGATTGCGGGCGATCCGGCGGAGCGCGGCCGTTACGTCATCGCGGTGCTCAAGGAACCCGCGGGACGCGGGGGTTCCCATGCCATGCACGAAACGTTTCGGCCCGGACGGATCGTGGAGGTTTCCACGCCGCGAAACCACTTCCGCCTGGCCGAATCGGCGGACGAGCATCTGCTCCTCGGCGCCGGCATCGGCGTGACGCCCATGATGGCAATGATCGCGTCCCTCGAGGCGCGCGGCGCTCTCTGGCACATGCACTACTGCACGCGATCGCCCGAGAGGACCGCCTTCCGCGGGCGCCTGGCGCCACTCGTCGACAAGGGCAAGGTCACGCTCCATCACGACGGCGGCATCCCCGAGCACGGCTTCGACCTGCGCATGGCGCTGGCCGCGGCGAAGCCGGGAACCCATGTCTACTATTGCGGGCCGCCCGGGTTCATGGCCGCCGCGGGCGCCGCGGTGCGCGAATGGCCCGCCGAAAACGTCCATTTCGAGCATTTCTCGGCGCCCGCCCGCACCGACGACGTGCGGCCGAACGGCGCGTTCCAGATCAAGCTGAAGAGTTCGGGCCAGGTGTTCGATGTACCCGCGGACAAGTCAATCGTCCAGGTGCTGCGCGAAAACGGGCACGAGGTCGATACGTCATGCGAGGACGGCTTCTGCGGCACGTGTCAAACGCCGTACGCGGAAGGCGAGCCTGAGCACCGCGACACCGTCCTTGACGACGACGACCGTCGCAAGTTCGTGCTTATCTGCTGTGCACGATCGAAATCCCCGACGCTGGTCCTGGATCTCTGACGGAGCTTCATGAACGCGCCCAATCCCTACAGCGTCACACAGAACTGCGGACACGCAGCCGGCCTCGGCCTGCGGTGCTGGATCGCCAATTGCAGGACAGACCAAATGTCCAATGGCGACGGAAACGCGTCCGTCGCCATTCGCGTGGTCTCCCTGTGTCCCGGCCGCTGACGCGGCGATACCCAAGGAAGGATTCTCATGTTGTCCGAGATTCTTGTCGTGAATTGTTGGTATGTAGCTGGTTTTTCCGAGCAGTTCAAGCCTCGCAACCTTCATGGCAAGACCATTGCGGAAAGGCCGATCGCATTGTGGCGCGGCGATGATGGAAAGATGGTTGCGTTCGACGACCGCTGTGTCCACAAGCGAGTCCCGATTTCCAAGGGTCGATTCAAGACCGACGGTACCGTGGAATGCATGTACCACGGCCTTTGCTATAACGGGGAGGGAAAGTGCGTCCTGATTCCTTCCCAGCTGGATGGCCCGATCCCGAGCAAGGCGAAGTTGCACCCCGTGCCGGTGATGGAGCAGGATGGCCTGGTTTGGATCTGGCCCGGGGATCCTGAGTTGGCGGCACGCGCGGTCCCCCCGAGAACCCCGGAGATTGGAGGTGAGCGCTGGGATACCGCCGCTCCGATCGGACCGATGCATCCGAAGGCCAATTACGTTCTTCTCATCGAGAACCTGCTCGACATATCGCATTTCTATCCATTGCATGATGGAAACATCGGCAATGCCGAGAACAGCAAGATCCCCGTGGAAATAGTCGACGAGGTTATCGATGGCAATCGCAAGATTGGCACGCTTCGCCGCGCCTCGAACTACGCGCAACCACCCATGCTGGTCGAGTGGCTTGGCTACGAGGTGGTGGATCGAATTCACACACACTGCATACTGAGCCCCGGGATCTGCAGGGTAGAGATGATTGCAGCGCCCCCGGGCAAACTCGGAACCAGCGCCGACCGGCGGTACGTGATTTACCACACCATCACCCCGATCGACCGCAAGAGCCATGAGTGGTATCTCTCCGTGAGCTGCCCTTCCGACATGCAATGGTCACTCAACCCCGGCGTATCCCCGTCACAGCACATCTCAGCCACCTTCCCGGAGGTGATAGCTCAGGACTTGTACGTACTCGAGCTGCAACAAGGGATGCTCCAGCTCGCGGACAACGATTCGTACACGGAGGTTTACCTCAAGGCAGACGGCGCGCTTCTGCGTGCGCGAAAGGCGTTGAGTGAAATGGAAATGCAGGAGCAGGGAAAGGCCGCAACCAAGGACAAGGCAAGAGTCTCGGGGTAAGCCGCCGATCGCGGGGAAGCCACGGAAACAGAAGTCCTACTGATGTGCACCAGGAGGAGGAAAGATGTCTAAGCGATTCGCTGTTTCTCTGTTTACAGGGCTTCTTGGGGCATTCGCCTCAGCAACTGCCCATGCGCAAGAGCCGATCAAAATCGGCGTTCCGATGACGCTGAGTGGAATTGCCGCGCAAGTCGGAGTGGACAATCGCAATGGCATCCTGCTCGCGGCGAAGCAGAAAAAGACCCTTCTAGGGCGTCCCATACAGCTGATCGTAGAGGACGACGAAGGCAAGCCTGACGTTGGCTTGCGGAAGGCAGAAAAAATGATCTTCCGGGACGGCGCCGTGGTTCTACTTGGCGTCGCGTTCACCAACGTGGGTCTTGCGATCGCAAAGGAGGCTGGGCGACTCGGCGTCCCATTTGTCACGACAAACGTCATGACCCCGGATTTCTACAACATTCACAAGTATGTTTTCCGAGCCGGCCAGTTGGCTGACGACCAAACCGCGACGGCCAATGTCAAGGGCATCGTCGCCATTCCCGATCTGAAGAAGCGGACCTACTACGTCTTGGCGGACGACTATGCCTGGGGGCACAGCTGCGCCGAGGCGTTCATAGAGCTCGCCAAGGTACACGGGGTAAAGGTTCATAGCGCGAAGTACGACAACGCCGCGCTGAATGTCACGGATTGGGCGCCCTTTGTAAGCAAGATCGCGGCTTCCGGCGCGGACGGTGTCTACTCATGCCTTCGCTCGCCCATTCTGCCCAGGTTCATCAAGCAGGCGAGTGAGTTTGGGCTCATGAAGAAAGTCAAGGTCGTGGCAGGCGGCTCACCGAGCGAGGCCGCCCTGGAGTCGTCGCCGCAAAGCCAGGTAGGCATCGTTACGGCGTCAGCGTGGGCGTGGAGTATCGATACGCCAGCTTCACAGAAATTCGCGAAGGAGTACTACCAGGAGTACAAGGCTGTTCCCCCTGCTCAGGGCGCGCAGGCCTATGTTGGCGCCATGATCCTCTTCAATGCGATAGAGAAAGCCGGCAATACGAAGCCCGAAGCGATAGCCGCAGCCCTCAAGGGAGCGACGTTCGAAGGTCCGTATGGTGCAGTCCGGATTTCGGCTAGCGACAATTCACTTCGAACCTCAGCCGTACTTACCGAGACCGAACTGGCGCCGTCCAATCCGTTCGAGGCCAAGATCATCAGGAAGGTCTTGGTAACTCTGACGCCCGAACAGGTCGGTCCTCTCGAGAAATAACGTCGCAGCAATCTCTTTGCGAGGCGCTTTGTACCTGAGCGCCCCGCAGGAGTTGCTCATCGATCACGGCTCCGTGGACACTCATGGGCCCATAGGAGGGGTGTGACATCGTGCCGACGGACGTAGGGTTCTGGGTGCAAATGGTGATGAATGGAATTGGCCTTGGCGCCCTCCTGCTGCTGATCGCCACAGGCTTGAACATCATTTACGGCATAAGCCGCGTCATCAACCTCGCCCACGGCTCCTTGTACGCGCTTGGTGCCTATTTCGGCCTGACGCTGGTGAATAACGGGGTGAATTTTCTCCTCGCACTGGTCATCGCCCCCATCATTGTCGCGATCGTCGGTGTCGCCATTGAGCGTTCTGTCATTGCACCGATCCGTAGCCGGGACATTGTCTACAGTCTCATCCTGACCTACGGGGTCATGGTTTTTCTCGATGGGATTACACGTTACTTCTGGGGTGTGCAGTCGCACCTGATGCAGGCGCCAAGCTATCTGACTGGAACGGTTGCGCTAGGTGAGCTGCAGTATCCGGGATATCGAGTTTTCCTGCTCCTCGCGACGGCCCTGGTAATGGCCGGCTTGCTGCTTCTCTTGAACAAGACCCGCATGGGCGTCGCGATGCGTGCGGCCAGCACCATACCGGAAATGGTGTCGGTACTGGGCATAAACATGAACCTTGTTCATATGGGCGTCTTTGCCGTTGGCTGCGCTCTTGCGGGGATCGCCGGAGTCATTGCCGGACCCCTTCTGAGCGTCTACCCGATGATGGGCAATGAGTTTCTGATCAGTTCCTTCGTTGTTCTCGTGATCGGTGGCCTCGGAAGCCTTCGCGGTGCTGCTGTCGCTGCGCTTCTCGTGGGCATGGTGCAAACCCTCGGATACGTGTTCATAACCGATTACGCGATGGTGGTCGTTTACGTGATGATGGCCGCTGTCCTTACCTTCATGCCTAGAGGGATTCTCGGCGAGGGCATGTATGAATAGCGCAAGTAGCTCACAAAACGTTGGCATGGGAGCCTCTCATTGAGGAACAAGAGATCCAGTTCGCCGCCGCAATCGCCTGGCCAGGATGGAGCTTTGCTCCCATGCCGATGAGCCTGACGTCCCGGAGGACATTGCGATTTGGCGGGTACGGGGCATTGCTGCTTGCATTGGCGGCATTGCCCTTGATCACGTCGAATCCGTTCTACCTGCGCCTCGGCACGGAGGTCCTGATCTTCGGGCTGCTGGCCATGAGCCTGGACGTCCTTCTGGGGTACACGGGGCTCTTGTCGTTCATGCACGTGGGATACATGGGCATCGCTGCTTACTCGGTGGGGCTGTTCTTGGTTCACCTCGATCCTACCGCTTCCGTCTGGCTGTTGTTCCTGGTTGGAACTGCGGCTGCCGCGCTTGTCGCGCTGCCGGTTGGATGGCTGCAAGTCAGGACCGGAGGCTTCGCGTTTGCGTTGCTTACCATCGCCTTCGGCATGATGTTTTACACGGTCGTGTGGCGAGCCCGTGATATCACGGGAGGCGACGATGGTTTGATCGGAATCCCGAGACCCTCCATTGGAATCGGAGGCTGGGTTTTTGGCACGACCAAGGATCCTGGGCCAATGTTTCTCCTTGCCCTGTTTATCGTATCGATCTGCTACGCGCTGACCAAACGAATAATGGATTCCCCCTTCGGTGCGGTTCTCGCCGCTATCCGGGAGAACGAGGAGCGTGCTGTTTTTGTCGGCTTCAATGTCCGGAACTACAAGCTAGGCGGGTGGATGCTGGCATGCTCTCTCGCTGGAGTGGCGGGTACCCTTTCGGTTCTTCAAAATGGGTTTGTTACGCCGACGATGATGGATTCGACCGCGGGCGGCTCAGTCCTGATGATGACAATCCTCGGCGGACTGGGGACTCTCTGGGGTCCGTTCGTTGGTGCAGCAGCCTTCCTGGCGTTACAGGAATACACGACGGAAGCAACCGAGCATTGGATGATATTCATGGGGTTGATCATCATCCTGCTTGTCCTCTTCATGCCCAAGGGGATTGCCGGACTTGTCCGCCGAGGGCCACGCAACCGTGACTGACCTTCTCAGCGTCGTAGGATTGAGTCGTCATTTTGGCGGAGTGATCGCCGTGGATGGTGTGACGTTCACCGTTCAAGACAGGCAGCTGCGATCAATCATCGGATCCAATGGAGCAGGCAAGACGACGCTGTTCAACTTGATGACGGGGCGGATTCCGGCCACGGGGGGAAAGATCCTTCTAAATCACAAGGACATTACCAACTGGCCGGCGCATCGAATCGTCACAGCGGGAATTTCGCGCACATTTCAGCGCAGCAGCTTCTTTCCAGGATTGACAGTCTTCGAGAACGTTCGCATCGCGGTTCAGCGCAGATGCGGCGGTTCCAGTCGCTTCTGGGCTTCGAAGGAGCGCCTCCCCGGCGTGGCAGAACAGGTTGAGGAGACTCTGCATAGAGTAGGTATCGCTGACAGCGCTAGCGTCCTTGCAAGGACCCTTTCACATGGGGACCAGCGGCTATTGGAAGTCGGAATGGCTATTGCCTTGGCGCCCAAGATTCTGCTGCTTGATGAGCCAACCGCCGGTATGTCGCCAAGGGAAACAGAGCGCACGGCGAAGATCGTGAGGGGTCTGGCCAGCACAATCGCCGTAGTGCTGGTCGAGCACGATATGGATATGGTGATGTCGATCTCCGACCAGATTACGGTTATGCACCGTGGCCGAATTATCGCCGAAGGCACTCCAAAGGATATCCAGCAAAACGTTGAGGTTCGGGAGGCATACCTTGGCACTGCCGCCTAGCACCACGGCTGCGATAGAGCTCGACAAGATCAACGTTTACTACGGGGACAGCCACGTCCTTCAAGACCTCTCCCTCCGAGTCGATCGAGGGGATGCAGTATCCATCCTGGGTCGCAACGGTGTGGGGAAAACAACCACGCTTCGCGCCATCATGGGACTTACACCGCCGCGATCAGGAAAGGTGGCTGTATTGAACACGGATGTGAGTGGATGGCAACCACATAAGATTGCCCGAAAAAGGGTCGCTTACGTTCCTGCCGAACGCCACATCTTTCCTGGATTGTCGGTTCAGGAAAATCTGCAGCTGGCCCAGAGGTCGGATTTACAAGTCCACGGTTGGGACATTGCGCAGATCTATGCGCTGTTTCCTGTCTTGGGTGTGCGCCGGCACCAGGATGGCTCGACGCTGAGCGGAGGTGAACAACAGATGCTGGCAATCGGCCGAGCGTTGATGGGGAATCCAGAGATCATGCTCCTGGACGAGCCGTCGCAAGGCCTGGCCCCCGTGTTCGTCAACGCGTTTGCCGAGATTGTCAAAGGGCTTTGTGAGCGCCACGGGCTTACCCTATTGCTGGTCGAGCAAAACTTCAATCTTGCATTCAAGCTCGCCGGGCGCCATTTTCTGATGGAGAGCAAAGGTCGAATCAGGGGCATGGCGACCACAGAGGAGCTCCTCGGCAACAAAGGCATCCTCGAGGAGCATCTCGCACTCTGACCGGGCTGCAGGTACCGCGACCTAAGCTTTGAACTAGATGGAGAAAGAATGGAACGCAGAACACCTCTCTTTGATTTCCACGCACGCACGGCGAACAAGATGGTGAAAGGCGGAGGGGATTTCATGTTCCCCTTTGAATACACGTCCAATCATGAAGAGCATGTGAATACCCGCACCCAGGTCGGAATGCAGGATTTGTCGACTATGGGCGAGGTGGACGTGAAAGGGCCTGATGCGGAGCGTTTGATCAATCAATTGATGGTGAACGAAGTTGGTGACCTTGTTCCTGGACAAGTCCGTTACTCGACCATGTGCAATGGGAACGGGGGAATAATTGATGATGTAACCATATACAAGCTCAACAGCCAACATTTCATGGTGGTGACGAGTTCCGGGCCGAGGAAAAAGACCGCGAAATGGATCTCGGAGAAAGCACAAGAACTTCGCGCATACGTCACTGATGTAACAGGCGCCATTGCCCTGCCGGTCATACAGGGTCCGCGATCCCGGGAGTTTCTGGCTTCAGTGGTAAGTGGCCTGGATCTCTCCGGTTTGAAGTACTTCCGGTTCGGTTTCGGGCTCATCAATGAAACGGAAGTCCTGATATCGCGTTCAGGCTACACGGGCGAGCTCGGATACGAGTTGTATGTGCCGGCGGAAGAAGCGGCGGTGTTGTGGGAATACCTGTTGAATGCAGGCAGCGCATTCCGCCTCAAGCCATACGGAGTGCTGACCATGAACACCCTTCGTATTGAGAAGGCATATCCGCTGTATGGGAATGACATCAACGAGAACTACACCCCATTTCACGCGGGACTCGACCGCTGGATAAGGTTCGAGAAGAAGGACTTTGTAGGCCGCGACGCTTTGCTGAAGCTCCGGGAGCAACGCGTTGATCGACGTTGGACCGGGCTGGTAATGGAGGGGGAAGAGCCGGCGAGCGTAAACGGCAAGGTGTTCGCTGGAGCACAGGGCGGCTCGGCTGGTGGCGCCGTTTCTGTGGGCGTCAAGGAAACGACGGCGGCCGGCGAGGAAATCGGTCAGGTAACCTGCAGCAATCGAGGCCACTCGGTCGGAAAGACCCTGGCGATGGCATATGTTGACTGCGCCCACGCCGAACCCGGGCGCCACGTTCTGGTACAAGGCAGCAAGGGAATAGTGCCGGCTGTGGTGGCACGGACGCCATTTTTCGATCCAGATGGCGCGCGCTTAAGGGGCTAAATTGGTCGGCCTCGTGGTCGAGGCCGGCGCGGAGATCATCGTGGCATCGACCTTTGTTTCGCTCCTAAGCAACATGCCCTTTCCCTCGACAGGTTGCCGCGCTTCGGCGAAGCCCGGCGCCGTCAGGTTGTGTTGCTCGAGCAGGTGCCCACTCGTCTTTGAGACTTGCGATTGAGCATGGACTTGCCCGACCTGATGACAGCAATCGTGGCCGCAGCGCCCGGCGGACCCGACGTGCTCGAGCTGCGCCAGGTGCCCGTTCCCGTGCCTAAGCCCGGCGAGATCCTCGTCAAGGTTGCCGCCGCAGGCGTCAACCGCCCCGACATCCTGCAGCGGCAGGGCGATTATCCGCCACCGCCTGGGGTCACGTCCGTGCTCGGGTTGGAAATCGCGGGAGTCGTGGCCGCCGTCGGAGCCGGCGTCACTACTTGGAACACGGGGGACGCGGTCTGCGGCCTGGTAGTAGGCGGCGGTTATGCCGAGTTTTGCTCCGCGGACCCGAGTTCCTGCCTGCCGGTCCCCGCGGGTTTCTCGATGACTATGGCGGCCGCCTTGCCAGAGACGTTCTTCACTGTATGGACCAATGTCTTCGAACGTGGAAGGCTGAGCGAAGGTGATCGCTTTCTGGTCCACGGGGGAGCGAGTGGGATCGGCACTACAGCGATCCAGCTGGCCAGCGCCTTCGGCGCTCGCGTCTTCGCAACCGCGGGCAGCGCGGCCAAGTGCCGGGCTTGCGAGGCGCTCGGCGCGGAAAGGGCCTTCAACTATCGCGAAGAGGACTTCGTCAAGGCGGTGCGTGCCGCGACCGGCGATGGCGTCGACCTGATATTGGACATATTCGGCGGAGAGTACTTCCAGCGTAACGTAGATGCTCTCGCGGAAGACGGGCGATTGGTGCAGATCGCGTTTCGCACCGGTGCCGAGGCCGAGCGGCTCAAGGTACCTGTGGATTTTATGCCCGCCATTCGAAAGCGCCTCTTGATCACGGGTTCTACACTCAGGGCGCAGAGCGGGGTCCGCAAGGCCGCGATCGCTGCAGCCCTTCACGCCCGGGTGTGGCCACTTCTGGAGAGTGGCCGCGTGCAGCCGGTGATCGATTCGACTTTCCCATTGTTCCAAGCGCGGGACGCGCATGCACGCATGGAAAGGAACGAACATATCGGAAAGATCGTGCTGACCGTTTAACCCAGCCGGACAGCGTCATCGGCAGGATCTTCAGAAGCATTTCGCGAAAAGGAGGGATCGCCGGGCTTGGTTCGATGCAGCTGGCGCTGATGCGCGTCCGGTGGGCTTTGGAACCAATGCGACAGCGGCCAAACCAATGGAGGATCACGCCGATGCAGGAGATAAGTGTCTGGGAGAGGGAGCTCTACAATCACATTGTTGGCCACATCGAGAATGAGAAGGGGAT
>JAWXBJ010000116.1:0-18465 GCA_034439955.1 Alphaproteobacteria bacterium | reverse complement strand
GAGAGGCGTCTCAGCCGCGCGACGCGCGAGGTCATCCTCGCCGCCGGCGCCGTCGCCACTCCGAAGCTCCTCGAACTGTCGGGAATAGGCGCCGGCGCCCGGCTTCAGGCTCTCGGGCTGCCGGTCGTGCGGGACGCTCCGGGCGTTGGCGAGAACCTGCAGGACCATCTGCAGCTTCGTCCCATCTACAAGGTGACGGGCGTGCCCACCCTGAACGAGCAGTATGCAGAGGTCTGGCGCCGGCCGCTGATGGCGCTCGACTATGCGCTGAGGCGTCGCGGTCCCATGACGATGGCCCCTTCCCAGATGGGCGCATTCGCGAAATCCGATGCAAGCCGCGCGACGCCGAACCTGCAATTCCACGTCCAGCCGCTTTCGCTCGACCGGTTCGGCGAAAGCCTCCATCCGTTTCCCGCCATCACGATCAGCATCTGCAATCTGCGACCCGACAGCCGCGGACGCATCCATGCTGTCTCGCCCGACCCCACCGCGCCGCCGGCGATCCAGCCCGACTATCTCGCCGAGGCCAGCGACCGCGAAACGGCGGTGCAATCGCTCCGGCTCGTCCGTCGCATCGTCGAACAACCGGCCATGGCGCGCTTTTCTCCCCTCGAATACCGCCCGGGCGCGCATCTCACATCTGACGCCGATCTCGCGGCGGCGGCCGGAGACATCGGCACGACGATCTTTCATCCGGTCGGCACCGCGAAGATGGGACTGGCCTTGGACCCCATGGCCGTCGTCGATGAGCGCCTGCGCGTCATCGGCGTTGCGGGCCTGCGCGTCATCGACGCGTCGGTCATGCCCCGCATCACCTCGGGCAACACCAATTCGCCGACACTGATGATCGCGGAAAAGGGCGCCGCCATGGTGCTGGAGGATGCGGGGGGATAGCTGGCGGCCCCCTCCTCATCACCGCTTCGCGGCTTGGCGCCTCCCCCGGTCCGCGACTGGTGGAGGCAAAAACCGCCGGCGCCTTGCCTCCCTCAGTCGCAGACTGGGGGAGGTGGCTGCCTGCGTCTTCGCAGGCAGACGGAGGGGGCAGGCCGCGACGGGATTCCCGCCGAAGGCCAGCAGGGATTGGCCACGATGAGCGCAAAGTTCAGAAACGTGGGCGAGGGTGTACGTGTTGGAATTGTTGAAGCGGTTAACTCTTTTCAACACACGGCATTCAGCAAGAATCTCAATCAATTGGAGGGAGATATGGGTGGAGATAATCTGTTCGGAGTTACGGCTTTCTGCTCTAGCCGTACCAGTGTTGTCTGCGAAGGGTCAGTGTTCATCGGGCGCTGCGTATAGACGAGTTGCATGAAGATCGCGAACATGCTGGTCAGCACAGTCAGCCAGGCCGTTGAACGAATGTTGGAGTCAGGATGCTTGTAAAGCAGGAAATATGGGTTGATTGGAAAGTGAAATTTTACGATCAGGCCGATCTTTTCAGGGTATCGAAGATCATCTTCTTTCAGTCGTGCAAAGAAGCGACGAATTTTCGAGCGGCTCAATTTTGACCAGGCGTCGTCTGCCTTTGCCATTCACGCCTCCCATTGCGCTTCTATGTAGTCTACCTTGCTGCGGGCCATCGCCACGATTTCAGAAGTCGGCCTACCCGCAATCTCGATATCCGGAAGCTCCTTTGCGAGGTCTATCCTTTCATCGTCAGAATATATGTGATCTTTTTCACGACCGATAGCTATCTTCTCGGGAAAGGTGGCGCGCACTCGCAGTTTTGCACGGTCGTGTGTCAATCTTTTGGTACGTATTCGCCCACGGTGATCACGGTATCGATAGTAAAAAATAACGTTGGTAAAGACGCCATCCAGTGTCGAAGCTACCATTCTCTTCGATAGCTGGATCGATCCGCGATATGTCGCGTCCTTAGCAGGGTTTGGAATAAGGCGAACACGGTGGAGCGTGTTCTGGATTTCACCGCGATAGATATCGCCTAGGATCATTAATGTGATGAGGGCGAATACGATCAGTAGTCCCGCTTTGATCGCATCCTGTTCGGTTGGGTTAATACCTAGCCAGCTGACGAACTGTCCAACCTTCAGCCAGAGATCATCTATATCCATCCCGCTCTCCCCCGTCTCTGCTCGCAGCCTAACAACTTGCTTGCAGAACGGCGAGTCGGATTCAGGATGCGTCGTGCGCCCTCCGCGTTCCCGTTCCAACCGTTCGACACCCCGCCTTGCCCCCGCGCGCCTCCGGAGCTAGGTCTCCCAGCGATTCCTGCGCACAGAACCCGGAACGCGATGGCCCTTTCCACCTATCTCGACTTCGAAAAGCCCCTCGCGGAGCTGGACGCCAAGATCACCGAACTCGAGGCGGCCGGCGGCTCCGCCATCGACGAGGAAGTCTCGCGCCTGAGGGAAAAGGCCGCGAGGCAGCTCAAGGACATCTACTCCCACCTCAACGCCTGGCAGAAAACGCAGGTGGCCCGCCATCCCGATCGCCCGCATTTCATGGATTATGTCGGCGGGCTGTTCGAGGAATTCGTCGAACTCGCCGGCGACCGCAAATTCATGAATGACGACGCCATCATGGGCGGCCTCGCCCGCTTTCGCGGCCGTCCGGTGGTCGTGATCGGCCACGAGAAGGGCCGCGACACCCAGACCCGCCTCAAGCACAATTTCGGCATGGGCAAGCCGGAAGGCTACCGCAAGGCCGTGCGGCTGATCGAGATGGCGGGGCGCTTCGGCCTGCCCGTGATTACGCTGGTGGATACCTCAGGCGCCTTTCCGGGCAAGGGCGGCGAGGAGCGCGGGCAGGCCGAGGCTCTCGCCCGCGCGATCGAGGCGTGCCTCACGCTTGATACGCCCCTCATCTCCGTGATCGTGGGCGAGGGCGGTTCAGGCGGCGCCGTGGCCCTCGCCTCCGGCAACAAGGTGCTGATGATGGAGCACGCCATCTATTCGGTGATCTCCCCCGAAGGGGCGGCCTCCATCCTGTTTCACGACGCCAAGCGCTCGAAGGACACCGCCGAGGCGATGAAGATCACCGCGCAGGACCTCGAGAAATTCCACATCGTCGACGGCGTTATTCCGGAGCCCATGGGCGGGGCCCACCGGGATCCCGCCGCCGCGATCGTCACGGTTGGCGACGCCATCGAGACGGCGCTCGCCGGCCTTGTCCGTCTCTCTCCCGAGGAGTTGCGCAAGCAGCGCAAGGACCGCTTCTACGCCATCGGCCGGCAGGGATTGGCCTGACGAGCGGACGCGCCTCACCCCGAGCTTGAAGGGCGAGGCGGTCCAGCACTCGGGAACGGGCGCCTGGAGCCTGATGCGATCGACCTCTATCAGGTCGATCGCTGAGTCAGTCTCCACACCAATGAACCCAGGGCACTTTCTTGGATCGATCGGGATCGGTCGATCCAGATCGAGCGAAGGTTGCTCTAGGCCCCCATCAGCACGCCGTCGACGACGTGGATGACGCCATTCGACTGCATGACGTCGCCGATGGTGACATGGGCCATGCCGCCTGTTTCGTCCGTCAGCATGATCGTGCCGCCCATCATCGAGGCGGTGAGCTTGCCTCCGGCCACCGTCGTCAGCATCGCCTTGCCGCCGCCCGCCGTGATGGCTTTGGACAGGTCGGCCGCCGACACGCGTCCGGCGACGACATGGTAGGTCAGCGCCTTCTGCAGCATCGGCTTCATGTCCGGCTTCAGCAGCATGTCGACCGTGCCGGCCGGCAGCTTGGCGAAAGCGGCGTTGGTGGGCGCGAACACCGTGAACGGGCCGGGACCCGACAGCGTCCCAACGAGGTCAGCGGCCTTGACGGCGGCGACCAGCGTCGTGTGATCGGCGGAATTGACCGCGTTCTCGACGATGTTTTTCGAGGGATACATGGCAGCGCCGCCGACCATCACGGTTTTCTCGGAATTCATGGTGGTCATCGGCGGCGTGGCCATGGGCATGGTGGTCGAGGCCGTGGACCGTGTGCTCATCGAGCTCTGCGATCCGCCCGGCATATTGTCATTCATATCGTCATTCATGCCGTCGGACATGCAGCCGGCGGCTGCGAGCGCCATGAGGGAAACAATGGCGCCCGATTTGAGAGTGATCATCTTTTGAAAGCTCCTGGGAGCCCGACACCCGCGCATCATACGCGCCGGATGCGGTTCCGGATCGGAACGGCTGCACTCCAACCGTCCAACTAGGCCCGCGCGACTGCCGAGGACATGTCCCCATGGCAGGCCTTGTAGCGCTTGCCGGAGCCGCACGGGCAGGGGGCGTTGCGTGGCGTCGAGGACCAGGACGCCTCGGGAGGGGTCTTGGCTGACTGCGCCGGGCCGGCTTGCGCCGCAGCTTGCGCCTCGCTCGATGCTTGTCCCTCGCCAGTACCATCCGCTTCGTCCGTATCGGCCGGCGCCTGGTCCATCACGAACTGGCCGCGCATCAGCACGCGCGTCACGGCGCGGCGCAGATCGGTCAGCAGCGTCTCGAACAGCGAGAACGCCTCGGTCTTGAACTCGTTCAGGGGATCGCGCTGAGCATAGCCGCGAAGATGGATCACGGAGCGCAGCTGATCGAGGTGCGACAGGTGTTCGCGCCAGCGCACATCGACTTCCTGAAGCAGGATCTGTTTTTCGAGCCAGCGCATGCGCTCCTCGCCGACATTGGCGGCCTTGCGTGTGAAGAACTCGTCGCACGCCGCCTGCACCTTGTCCGTCACCTCGCGGGTCGCGGCGCCCTCGGCGTCGGCCCACTCCTTGACCGGCAGGGAAAGACCGAGCGTTTCGGATATCTCCTCGGTCAGCTCCTTGACGTTCCACTGGTCGGCATAGGCCTTCTCCGGCATGTGGCGGTGGCACATGTCCTCGATCACCTGGTGGCGCATGTCGTGGATCGTCTCGGCGACATGGGTCGCCCTCATGAAGTCGATGCGCTGTTCGAAGATCGCCTTGCGCTGGTCGTTGATGACGTCGTCGAACTTCAGCAGGTTCTTGCGGATCTCGAAATTGCGTTGCTCGACGCGCTTTTGCGACGTCTCCAGCGCCTTGTTCATCCACTTGTGGGTAATCGCTTCGTCTTCCTTGATGCCGAGCCCGCGCATGATGGCGTCGAGGCGTTCGGCCGCGAAAATCCTCAGCAGGTCGTCCTCGAGGCAGATATAGAATTGCGAGCGGCCGGGATCGCCCTGGCGACCCGTCCGGCCGCGAAGCTGGTTGTCGATCCGCCGGCTTTCGTGGCGCTCCGTCGCCAGCACGTAGAGGCCGCCGGCGTCGAGGGCCCCCTGGCGCTTGACGGCGATGTCGGCCGCGATCGCGTCACGCAGCTCGTTCGCCTCGTCGTCGTTGAGTTCGCGGTCGAGGGCCTGCGATTTCGCCGCCATCTCGTCGGCGAGGCGCATGTCGAAATTGCCGCCGAGCTGGATGTCCGTTCCGCGTCCGGCCATGTTGGTCGCGACCGTCACCGCCGAGGGCACGCCCGCCTGCGCGATGATGGCCGCTTCCTGCTCGTGGTGACGGGCGTTCAGCACCTTGTGGTCGATTTTCTCGGCCGCCAGCAGGGCCGAGAGGATCTCGGATTTCTCGATCGACACCGTGCCGACCAGAACGGGCTGGTGGCGCCGCACGCAGTCACGGATGTCGGCGATGATCGCCTTGTATTTCTCCTTGCCCGTGCGGTAGACGACGTCGTCCTCGTCAATGCGCTTGACCGGCTTGTTGGTCGGCACTTCGTTGACTTCCAGCTTGTAGATGTCCTGGAATTCCGCCGCCTCGGTGGAGGCCGTGCCGGTCATGCCGGCCAGCTTGTCGTAGAGGCGGAAATAGTTCTGGAAGGTGATCGAGGCCAGCGTCTGGTTTTCGGGCTGGATCTTGGTCTTTTCCTTGGCCTCGATGGCCTGGTGAAGGCCCTCGGACAGGCGGCGGCCCTGCATCATGCGGCCCGTGAACTCGTCGATCAGCACCACCTCGCCGCCCTTGACGATATAGTCCTTGTCTTTGTGGAACAGCTTGTGGGCCCGCAGCGCCTGGTTGGCGTGGTGAACGAGGGTGATGTTGGCCGGCTCGTAGAGCGAGCCCTGGAGGATGCCTGCCTGCACCAGCAGGTCCTCGATCTTCTCGTTTCCTTCCTCGCTGAACATCACCGAGCGCTGTTTTTCATCATGCGTGTAATCGGCGGCGTCAAGCTGGGGGATCAGCGTGTTGATCTGCTGGTAAAGCTCCGAGCGGTCGTCGGTCGGACCCGAAATGATCAGCGGCGTGCGGCTTTCATCGATCAGGATCGAATCGACCTCGTCGACCATCGCGAAGCGATGGCCGCGCTGGACCATGTCGGCCAGGGAGTATTTCATGTTGTCGCGCAGATAGTCGAAGCCGAATTCGTTGTTGGTTCCATAGGTGATGTCGCACGCATAGGCGGCGCGGCGCTGATTGTCGTCGAGCCCGTGGACGATCTTGCCGATCGACATGCCCAGGAAGCGGTAGATGCGCCCCATCCAGTCCGCGTCGCGGTTGGCGAGGTAGTCGTTGACCGTGATGACGTGAACGCCCTTGCCCTCGAGCGCGTTCAGGTAGACCGGCGCGGTCGCCACCAGCGTCTTGCCTTCGCCGGTGCGCATTTCGGAAATGGCGCCTGAGTTCAGCACCATGCCGCCCACCAGCTGGACGTCGAAATGCCGCAGGCCGAGCGTGCGCTTGGAGGCCTCCCGGACGGTCGCGAAGGCTTCCGGCAGCACGTCGATCAGCTTGGCGCCGTTGGCGATCTGCTGGCGGAAATCGCGGGTCCGCTGTTTCAGCGCCTCGTCCGACAGGGCTTCGGTGACGGGCTCGAGGGCGTTGATCCGCTGGACGAGCGCCCGGTAAGGTCTGATTTTCCGGTCATTCACGGAGCCAAGAAGCTTCTGGGCTATCCCGAACATCAACGCCTACCCGCTGTCAGCCCTCCGCGACGATCGCGGCTTGCGATGGTATAAACCTGTATCCGGGCGAGTTGTTGCGGCCTCGGTACGATCGCGCCAGCGGGATCAACTCCCTCGACTTGCGCATCCGCGAGACGTAAGGACCACCCTATCCGGTGTCAATCCGACCACTGGTCAGGCTTGACCGCCTGATGACAGCTTGAGGCGGCTAGAGCATCCTTCGGTCAAACAGGATTCGTTTGACCGAAGGATGCTCTATCTCGAAAATGTACGGCATCTGTCTGCGTCCACGCGGACGAGAGGTTGCTCGGGGAGCACGCTGAATGGGCGCAAGCGCGCGTTTTTTGGGCCGTACCGCCGCCGTCGCCGGCGCCGTCGCGGCGCTGCTCGGCCTCCTCGCCTGCGGTGAGGCCGCGGTCGCGCCCGGGGCGCCGGCCGTCATCGATTCGGACGTCGCCGCCGTGGTGAATGGCGAGCCCATCTACGCCTCCAACGTCCAGCTTGAGGCCGAATCCCAGGGCGCGGCGGAGCCCGATAAGCCGCTGGAGACCGACAGTGCCGAGTTCAACCGGGTTCTCGACCAGCTCATCGACGTCAAGCTCCTCGCGCTCGAAGCCGAGAGCCGCGCTCTCCACGAGGATCCCCAGGCGCGCCACCGTCTCGAAGCGGCCCGCGAGCACATTCTCGGCAATATCCTGGTCGAGGCGGTCGTCTCCGAGCGGGTCGACGAGGCGGCCATCCGCAAGATGTACGAGGCCCAGATCGCCATCTGGGAGCTGGGGGACGAGGCCCATGTGCGGCACATCGTGGCGGCGACGCGCGAGGACATCGAGGCGATCGTGGCGGAGCTGAACAAAGGCGCCGATTTCGCTGTCCTCGCCTCGCGCAAATCCATCGACGAAGGCTCCCGCCTCGAAGGCGGCGACCTCGGCTATATGACCGAGGATGAGGCGCTGCCTGAAATCGCCCGCGTTATCCGCTCGACGCCCGCAGGTGGGCTGTCGAAGCCCTTCGAGACGGCCATGGGCTGGCACGTCGCCAGGATCGAGGAGCGGCGGAAGGAGCAGCCCCCGACCCTTGAGGAGTTGCGTGAACCCATCCTCAAACACCTCACCATGATGCAGATCGGCGAGGTGCTGAAGGAGCTGCGCACGGAGGCCAGGATCGAGAAACTGACCTCGCCGCAGAATTCCACCATCGACGTCGATCCTTTCGATCTCGCGCCAGAAGAAGAGCCCGGCCGCAGGCCCTCCATCTCCAGCTTCGAGGCCGCAGCGCCCCGGCCGCCCGTCTCCGAGACGCGGTCTCCGGTCCCGCCTCCCGAAGCGCCGCTGGTCGAACTCCCGCCGGACGGCGCGGCGCGGCCGCTGCCCGACGCCGCTCCGACACTTGGGCCACAAGCGCCTGTGGGCCCCCGTGCTGAGGCGCCTGTGGGCGAAGGGCGTCCGGACCCGGATCGGTGAGCAGCGCCAGGGATTTGCCCGTGTCGCCGCTCGCTCCCGCGCGTTTTCCGGACCTGCCGCAGGTTCGCGGCATGACGATCGCGACCCGGGCGCTCGGTCTCTACGAGGGCGCGTCCCGCGACGATCTGCTCGTCGTGCATTTTCCCGGCGGCGCTTCGGCCGGTGGCGTCTTCACCAGCTCGCTAACCCGTTCGGCAGACGTCGACTGGTGCCGTGAAGCGCTGGCGGCGGGAGGGGGGCGGGCGTCCGTCCTTGTCGTCAACGCGGGAAATTCCAACGCCTTCACCGGCGCTGCCGGGCTCGCCAAGAACCGCGCCACGGTTCTGGCCGCTACTCAGCTCGCCGGCTGCGCCCCGCACGAAGTCTTCCTCGCCGCCACCGGCGTCATCGGCGAACCGCTCGACCCGGGCATTGTTTCCGGCGGCGTCGAGGCGGCCTGGGCCTCGCTCGACGCGCCAGACTGGCGGCGTGCGGCCAACGCCATCCGCACCACCGACACCTTCGCCAAGGCGGCCGGGACGACAGTTGATCTCGATGGCCGCGATGTGGCGATCGCCGGATTCGCCAAGGGCTCGGGCATGATCGCGCCCAACATGGCGACGACCTTGAACTACGTCTTCACCGACGCGGCCCTGGCGCCCGATGTCGCGCAGACGCTGGTCGCGCAGCTGTGCGACCTCACCTACAATTGCATCACCGTCGATGGCGACACCTCGACGTCGGATACGCTGATGCTGTTCGCGACCGGCGCGGCCGGCGGCGAGCCGATCGTGGATGCCGGCGATCCCCGCCTCGAGGGTTTCCGCAAGGGGCTGCACTGCGTGCTGGAAGACCTCGCCGTCCAGATCGTGCGGGACGGGGAAGGGGCGACCAAGCTGATCGAGATCGAGGTGACGGGGGCCGCCAGCAATGCGTCGGCCAGGAACATCGCCGCCAGCATCGCCAATTCGCCTCTGGTTAAAACCGCGATCGCCGCCGGCGACGCTAACTGGGGCCGCGTCGTCATGGCGGTCGGCAAGGCTGGCGAGCCGGTGGAGCGCGACCGTCTCGAAATCCGCTTTGGCGAGCATCTGGTGGCGACCCAGGGCGCCCGCGCCGCCGGCTATTCCGAAGCGCTGGCGACCCTGGCGGTCAAGGGCCCAAGGGTCGGCGTCCGGGTCGATGTCGGTGTCGGGCACGGCCGGGCGCGGGTCTGGACCTGTGATCTTACCGACGGTTATGTGAAGATTAACGGCGCCTACCGAAGTTGAGAGGGGCCATGCACCTCACCCTCACCCGGAAATGAGAGAAAACATGCAGGGCAGGCCGTTGGTGATTGTCGCCGCGGCCGCGCTGGTGCGGGCCGATGGGCGGCTGTTGCTGGCCCAGCGTCCCGAGGGAAAGCCGATGGCGGGTCTTTGGGAATTCCCGGGAGGCAAGGTCGAGCCGGGCGAAAGCCTGCGGCTCGCTCTTGTGCGGGAATTGCGGGAGGAACTCGGGATCGGCGTCGCCCCGGACCATCTCGATGCGTTCACCTTCGCTTCCCACGCCTATGGCGATTTCGATCTCCTGATGCCGCTCTTTCTTTGCCGCCGCTGGTCCGGCGAGGCGCGCGGGCTCGAAGGGCAAAAGCTCGCCTGGGTGTCCAGGGAAAATGCGCGGGACTATCCGACGCCCGAGGCCGACATCCCTCTCATCGGTCGTTTCATCGAATGGTCGCAGGCGGTTCAACCATGAGACTCCTGATCAAGGCCGCCGCTTTCCTCGCCAACCGCCGGGGCGCCACCACAATCGAGTATTGCCTGATCGCCGGGCTGATCACGCTTGGCCTGGTAGGCGCCATCACCGCCTGGGGCCAGTCCGCCAATGGCATGTATATGAGCCTCGACACCGGCGTCTGGGGCTAGGGCATCCTTCGATCAAACTGATTCGGCTTGATCGGAGAAAGCTGTTCTAAGTCCCCCGCCTGCCTCCGGGAGCCTTCTCCCCTGCGGGCGTTTCCTCCACCCCCAGAGCGTCCGCCAGACGCACCGTGGCGCTGCCGGGCCGCTTGGCTCGCGGCTGGTCGGGCGCCGGCGCCCAGCCGGACATGGCGATGAACTCGAAGGTCGCGCGCACCCGTCCGTCGGCGTCGCTGAACCGTTCGCGGTAGATGTCCATCGCCCGCATCAGTATGCCGCGCGTCAGGCCGGGTCCGCCGCGATGCGCGAAGGCCGCCGTCTCGCCCATGCCGCGAAGGTCGGACAGCAGCCTCAGCGGATCGTCATAGCGCACCGTCAGGGCGTCGCCGTCGCTGACCGGCATGGCGAATCCGGCGCGCTGCAGCAGTCCCGCCCCGTCGATCACGTCCATGAAGGGCGAGATCCGCATCGACGCCCCGCCGCGCGCCTCTTCCTCGGCCGCCAGCAGGGATTGCCGCAACTCCTTCAGCGTGCGCCCGCCAAAGGCGATGCCGATGAACAGGGCGTCCGGCTTCATCGTTCGCCGCGCCTGGATCAGGGCGCCGGGAAGGTCATTCACCCAATGCAGCGACAGCGCTGACACGACGAGGTCGAAGGACGCCTCCGCGAAGGGCAGGTGTTCCTCGTCGGCCGCCACCCCGAGCGGCGGTCGTGGCCATGCCGGCGACAGATCGAGCGTCACGACATCCCCGATGCGCCGGGCCACCTCGGGATCGGCGCGCAGCGTGCGCTCCAGCAGGCCGTCATGCGAGCCGAGATCCAGAACGCGGGCGAATTTACGGTTTATCGCCGACAGGCGGAGCGCGATGTCTTCCGCTGCGGCGAGTTTCAGGAAAGAGTGTGCTGCAAAGCCGGGCGCGGCCCGGGTTCGCCTCGCGGCGTGCAGCCTTCGGTCGAAGATGCGCGACGGGTCGTGCGGGAGCGTTGGCTGGGGACGGGGCGGGGCAGGCGGCTGTGTCATCAACGGACAATGTAGCGCCGACGCGCAGAACCGGTAAGCGGCCGGCGCCAGGGAGCCGTCTCTCCGTTTCGCGGACTGCCGGGAAGCTGGCGGGCCTCATCTGGCCGCAGAGATCGCTGATCACCGGGCGCGAGGTTGTCGGACCCGGCCCCCTCGAGGCTGCAAGCTGGTCGAAACTCAGCTTTCTCTCCGAGCCGCTCTGCGGGCGATGTGGAATCGCATTCGATCTGGCGGTCGAGACCGGACAGCTTTGCGGCGCCTGCATCGCGAGGCCCCCCGTCTACGACCGGGCGCGCGCCGCTCTCATCTACGGGGAGGTCTCCCGCGATCTCGTTCTCGCGCTCAAGCATCAGGGCCGGCGCGACGGCCTCGCCTTGCTGGCGGGCTGGATGGCGGCGGCGGGGCGGGACATGCTTGCCGACGCCGACCTCATCGTGCCCGTCCCGCTGCATTATCTGCGGCTCGTCCGGCGCGGCTTCAACCAGTCGGTATGGCTGGGCGCCGCCCTTGGTCGCGCCACCGGCGTGCCGATGGCGGTCGATGCGCTCAGGCGCGTGCGCGCCACGCCCATCCAGGGCGGCCTCTCCGCCGACGGGCGGCGGCGCAATGTCCAGGGCGCCTTCAAGCTTCGCGGCGCCCGATCGAAACGGATTGCCGGCCGGCGCATTGTTCTGGTGGACGATGTTTTCACGACCGGCGCGACGGCCGAAGCCTGCGCCCGGGAATTGCGGAAGGGCGGCGCAGCGTGCGTCGATGTGCTCACGCTGGCTCGCGTTGCGGGACCCAGGAGCGTCCCCATATAGTTGAAGGCGTCTGTCTGGAGTGCGATGTGGCGAAGGTCGAGATATATACGCGCGAGTATTGCGGTTATTGCAGCCGGGCGAAGTCGCTTCTGTCCTCGAAAGGTGTCGCCTTCGAGGAAATCCGCGCCGGCGAGGACGCCGGCAGGCGCCGTGAGATGATCCAGCGCGCGAATGGCGGCTCGACCTATCCGCAAATCTTCATCAATGGCGCCCATGTAGGGGGCTCGGACGAAATTCACGACCTCGACCGGAACGGTCGGCTGGATGCGATGCTGTCTCAAGCCGCAGCCTGAAGCCTGCCTGAAGCGTGAAAGGAAGATCGACGTGATCCGCTATTCTCTCGCCTGCGTGGGGGAGCATGGGTTCGAGGCCTGGTTTTCGGACTCGGTCGCCTATGATGTGCAGCTGGATCGCGGGCTTCTCGAATGCCCGGTCTGCGGCTCGCACGATGTCCGCAAACAGATCATGGCGCCTTCCGTCCACACGCGCGGGGAGAATGCTGCGAGCTCGCCCGAGGCGGTCGCCGCGCGGATCGCCGGCGAGGTCCGTCGCAAGATCGCGTCCACCCACGATTATGTCGGCGACAGGTTCGCGGACGAGGCGCGCTCGATGTATTACGGGGAAACCGAACACCGGGCGGTCTGGGCGAGGTCACGCCCGCAACCGCCCGCGAACTCCACGAGGAGGGCGTGCCGGCGATGCCGCTGCCCAGGCAGTTCGCCCCGGAGCCGCCCAAGAAACCCGGGGAACTGAATTAGGGCGTTCTTCGATCAAGCTGATCCAGGTTGGTCGCCCACGCCCTAGAATCCCGACCCCGGCCTTGCGAGAAACGCCCGCTCGGCCGACGTCGAGACGCGTCCGAGAATGGCGTTGCGGTGTGGAAACCGTCCGAACCGCCGGATCACGGCGGCGTGCTTTTTGGCGAAGTCATGGGCGGTTGCGAACACTGGCCGGAATTCCGCCGAGGCTTCGTCGCGGAGTGCGCGAAACACCTCGAGACTTCGGCTCTGGTCGCTGGCGGATTCCGAATGTTCGAGTGGCATGTAGAGGAACCACCGCTCCGCCGGCTTGAGGTCGAGGTCCTCGCCTGCGGCGATCGCCCCCCTGGTCAGGTCAAGCGCGAGGGCGTCGTTCTCGAAGGCCGCCGGCGTATCGCGAAACATGTTGCGGCTGAACTGGTCGAGAGCCACCACCGCCGCGAGCCGCTCGCGCGGGCCGCGCGCCGCCCAGCGCCTGGCCTCTCCCGAGGCGAGGCGAGCTACAATGTCGCCGAAGCGGCGGGCGATCCGGCAATCCGTCTCGAACGATTTGTCGAACCACAGGCCAATCCTCGCCTTCAGCAAGGCGGGACGGTCGGCGGCGTACCCGAACCAGTCGTGCAGGATCGTACCCGGGGTCTCGTCGATACTGGTTCGTGAATAGTCGGGACTGTAGGGGTCCTCGTCCTCGTGCAGGATCGGCAGGGGCGGCGCATTGTACCGCTTCAGCCAGTCCTCCCGCTCCCCTGTCGCTGGGCGCCTCGCAAACAAGGGCGTGCCGGACGCCCGCTGGCTCGCCCCTCGTTGCGGATGCGCGATCACCCTCTCTGCTCGCTGCATGCCAGGTCCTCTCGCTGCATGTCAGGCTGCGGTCTCCTCAAACCCGGGCTCAGCTTCCGCCGCCGCGCGGCGCGTCGCCGTCAGCATGTAGTTGACGCTTGTGTCAGTCGTTATCGACCACTGGCCGCCGAGCGGCGAAAACGAGACGCCCACCGGCGGCTGGACTTCGAGTCCTGCGCCCGCCAGGGCCGTGCGCGCCTCCTCGGGCGTCACGAATTTCGACCAGTCATGCGTGCCCCGGGGCAGCCAGCGCAGCACGCGTTCCGCCCCCACAATGGCGAGGGCGTAAGCCTTGGCGGTGCGGTTCAGCGTCGCCAGGAACATCAGGCCGCCCGGCTTCAGCAGTCGGGCGCAGTCCCCGATGAACCGCGCCGGATCCGCCACGTGTTCGACGACCTCAAGCGACAGGACGATGTCGTAGGGCCGCTCCCGCGCCGCGATCAGTCCCTCGACCGCGCCGACCCGGTAGTCGATTGCGAGGCCGGCTGCCTCGGCATGAACCAGCGCCGCCTTGATGTTGGCGTCACCTGCGTCCACCCCGGTGACGTCGGCGCCGAGCCGGGCCAGCGGCTCGGCGACCAGTCCGCCGCCGCACCCGATGTCGAGCGCCCTCAGTCCGGCGAGCGGGCGCCGCGCGGCCTCCTCAAGCTTGAAATGGGCGACAGCCCGGTCCCGGATGAATCCCAGGCGCACGGGGTTGAACTTGTGCAGCGGCGCGAATTTGCCTGTCGGAGACCACCAGTCGGCCGCCATGGCGCGAAACTTGTCGATCTCCCCTGGATCGACGCTGGGCGCCTCGGGGATGGTCTCGTCTCGCGGAAGCGTCTTGCCCATGTGAAACTTTGCCTGAAACGGCTCGTCTTCTTCGTTCTTCGCAAGCACGATGCCAGTTCGGAACCGACCCGTCCCGCCCAAAGTGTCAGGCGCGATTCACGTTTTACACGCTTCCGTGCAAAACGATCGTGCTCTATGCGTCAGCCGGCCCGGATCGACCGGCCGGCGCCCCGAAACTCAAACAGGACACCAGTGTGAAGCGCACAGTCCTAAAATTTGGCGGAACCTCGGTTGCGAATCTCGAGCGGATCGCCCACGTAGCCGACGTTGTGGCGGCGCGGAAGCCCGATGCGGGGGGCCTGGCCGTCGTCGTCTCGGCCATGTCCGGAACCACCAACCAGCTGGTCGACTGGGCCCGGGGCGCGGCCGGAGACGCGCTTCAGGGGGCGGATTTCGACGATGAGTACGATGTGGTCGTGGCCTCGGGAGAACAGGTCACGGCCGGTCTCCTCGCGCTTGCGCTCCGGCGCCGCGGGCTGAAGGCCCGGTCCTGGCTGGGATGGCAATTGGCGCTCCAGACCGACGAGGCGCACGGCAAGGCGCGCATCATGGGCTTCAAGGGCGAGGCGTTTCAGAAGTCGGTGGATTCCGGCGAGATCGCGGTGGTCGCTGGATTCCAGGGCGTCGACGAGCGGGGACGCGTCTCGACGCTCGGGCGCGGCGGCTCCGACACCAGCGCCGTCGCCGTCGCCGCCGCTCTCGGCGCGCAGCTGTGCGACATCTACACCGACGTCGACGGCGTCTACACCACCGATCCGAGGATCGTTCCCAGGGCCCGCCGGCTGGAAAGGATTTCCTACGAGGAAATGCTCGAACTGGCCTCCCTCGGCGCCAAGGTGCTGCAGACCCGTTCGGTCGAACTGGCGATGAATCACCGTGTCCCCGTGCGCGTCCTCTCCAGCTTCGAAGGCGCCGCGCCCAAACCCAACACCGGCACGCTGGTGTGCGATGAGGATCAGATCGTGGAAAAGCAGGTTGTCTCGGGCGTCGCCTATTCCAGGGACGAGGCCAAGTTCACCCTCATCGGCGTCGAGGACCATCCCGGCGTCGCCGCCGTCATCTTCGGCGAACTGGCCGACGCCGGGGTCAATGTCGACATGATCGTCCAGGCCAGCTCCAGAACGGCCGGCCGCCAGAACATCGTCTTCACCGCGCCCGACCGCGACGCGCCGCATGCGCGTCAGGTGCTGGAGAAGGCCCGCGACAAGATCGGCTACGAGGAACTCCAGGTCGGCCGCGACGTCGCCAAGGTGTCGGTGATTGGCGTCGGCATGCGCAGTCATGCCGGCGTCGCCAAGACGATGTTTCAGGCGCTGTCGTCCAAGGGCATCAACATCCAGGTCATTTCGACCTCCGAAATCAAGATATCCGTCCTGATCGATGCGTCCTACACCGAGCTTGCGGTGCGCGCCTTGCACACCGCTTACGGTCTGGATGCGGACTAGAGCTTGATGCGATCAATCCGAAGCGGATTGATCGTTGAATCAAGCTCTAAACCTTTGATGTAGAGCATTTTTCGCCGGTCATTCTGACTCGGATTGACCGGAAAATGCTCTAGGAGCGGCGTTGAGCGATCGCGGCAGACCAGGGGACAGGAGCGGACCGCCGACCCGCCCTCCCGCGGGAGGCGGCGCACGGCTGCTGCTGAGCCGCCTGCGGGCGCTCATGGCCAATCAGGCGGAAGACCCCCAGAAACTCGACCGCGTCGTTGACCTGATCGGCAACACCATGGTCGCCGACGTCTGCTCGATCTATCTGAGCAGCGAGGACAAGTCGCTCCTTCTCATGGCCACCCAGGGCCTGCGCAAGGAGGCCGTCGGCCGCACCAGGATGGCCGAGAACGAGGGGCTGGTGGGCCTCGTGTCGGCGACGGCCCGGCCGCTGCGGCTGACCGACGCCTTCTCGCACCCGCGCTTCTCCTATCGCCCGGAGACGGGCGAGGATCCGTTCCACTCCTTCCTCGGCGTTCCTATCCTGCGCGGCGGCCGGGTGCTCGGCGTCCTCGTCGTGCAGAACCGCACCGAGCGTCTCTATGACGACGAGGAAGTCGAGGCCCTCCAGACCATCGCCATGGTCCTGGCCGAACTCGTCGCCGCCGCCGCCGACGGTCTCAGCGCCAGCCTGCGCCAGACCCGGCCCGTGGAGTTGCGCGGCCGCACGCTCAACGAGGGTCTCGCGATCGGCAAGGCCCATCTTTACGATCCTGTCGTCCCGCCCGCCCGGCTCTTCGCGGCCGATCCGGAAGTCGAGGAAAGGCGGCTCAACGACGCGCTGGAGGCGCTGCACGCCTCGATCGACGCCATGCTCGCCCGCGCGGGTCCCGTGCTCTTCGGCGAAAGCCGCGACGTTCTGGAAACCTACCGTCTCTTTGCGCACGATCCTTCCTGGGAGGCCCGCCTGGTCGAGGCTGTTCGCACCGGCCTCTCCGCCGAGGCCGCCGTGGACCGCGTCCGCCGCGAGCACCGGGCGCGGCTGGAAAGCGCGCGAGACAGCCTGTTGCGCGAACGCCTCCATGATCTCGAGGATCTGGAAAACCGGCTCCTGCGGTCCCTCGCGGGCAATGACGGCGGCGGCCGCGTCGCCCCGCCGGGGTCCGTCCTGGTCGCCAGCCGGCTGGGCCCGGCCGAACTGCTGGAATATCGCGACGCCGGGCTCGCCGCCGTCGTGCTGGAGGAGGCCGGCGCCGGCTCCCACGCCGCCATCGTCGCGCGGGCGATGGGGGTGCCGGCGATCGGTGGCCTCACCGGCCTCGTGACCCGCGTCGAGGACGGCGACCTCATGATCGTGGACGGCGAGGGCGCCCTGGTGCAGATCCGCCCGGGTCCGGAAATCATCGCCAACTATCAGGCCCGCATCGCCCTGTCGGACGAAAAGCTGGCGGTCCTCTCGAAGCTGCGCGACGAACCCGCCATCACCACCGACGGCGTCGAAATCGAGCTTTACATCAACGCCGGCCTGTCCTTCGACCTCGATCATCTCGACGAGGTCGGCGCCAGGGGCGTCGGCCTGTTCCGGACAGAATTCCAGTTCATGGCCTCCGAAACCATGCCGGGACTCGACGAGCAGTCGAATTTCTACAAATCCGTCATCGACCGGGCCGGCGACCGGCCCGTCGTCTTCCGCACCATCGACCTGGGCGGCGACAAGGTCGCGCCGTTCATGGGCCGGCGCGAGCGCGAGGAGAATCCGGCGCTGGGCTGGCGGGCGCTGCGCATGGCGCTCGATCACCCCTTCTTCTTTCGCCGCCAGCTGCGCGCCCTGATCCGGGGTTCGCGGCGAAAGACCCTCCGGCTGATGTTCCCCATGGTCACGACCGTCGAGGAGTTCGAGGATGCGCGGCGTCTCCTGGACAGCGAGATGGAATGGGCCATCAAGTTCGGCCGCGACATCCCGGACAAGCTCTATGTCGGCGCCATGGTCGAGACGCCCTCGCTGGCGTTCTCGATCGACAGCCTGAAGGGCAAGGCGGACTTCCTGTCCGTGGGCACCAATGACCTGATGCAGTTCTTCTTCGCGGCGGACCGCGACAACGCCCGCGTCACCAGCCGCTACGACATCCTCAGCCGTCCGGCGATGCGGCTGCTCCAGCGCATGCGCCAGCGCGCCGACGAGGCCGACCTGCCCATCACGGTCTGCGGCGAGGCGGGCGGCCGTCCGCTGGAAGCGCTCGCCCTGATCGGCCTTGGCTATCGGCGCCTCTCGATGCAGGCCGCGCGCATTGCGCCCATCAAGCTCCTGACGCGCTCGGTCGACATGTCGGTGCTGGCGCCGCGCGTGCAAGCCGCCCTCGACAGCGGCGCCCAGTCGATACGTAACGAAATGTTAAACATCGCCAGCGAGTTCGACCTGAAGATTTAGGTTGTTGTGTACAAGTCCCGGCTCTACATACGGTAACACTCTATTAGGTGCGCAAGGCGTAAGGCGGAACGGTGTGTCCAATGGGACGTATCCCTCCGTTGTGGACAGTTGAATGAGCGGCGTGACAAAAGACGACCCCGG
>JAWXBJ010000115.1:0-40451 GCA_034439955.1 Alphaproteobacteria bacterium | reverse complement strand
GGCGATCAGCGTCTCGGCCATGTCGGGATAGAGGGTTTTCTGGTCGGCGAGCACTTCCAGTTTCACGAGGTTCCAGCCGCCCGCCTCGCGCGCGAGGCGCAGCGTACGCACAGCGTCATCGGCCGTGAAGCAGCCAGCCGTGTTGGGCAGATAGGTGAAGCGCTTGGGGTCAAGATGGTCGATCAGCCGGTCGCTGTCGGGTCCCGCGACATTGACGCGCCGCAAGGCCACCGTGACGATCTCGGCGCCCGCCGCCTCGGCTGCCTCGGCATTCTGGGCGTAGCTGGCGTACTTGCCGGTGCCCACAATAAGGCGGGAGGCGTAGGCTTTGCCGGCGATGACGAGGGGGTCTTCGTGTTTCATCAGAGCGTTCATCCTTCACGCGGTTTCGACTGACGCAGCGCCGCGACATAGTCCGCGAGGCAGGCATCGAGGCGGGTCAGCATCAGGAGATCGAAAGCTTCCGCCCCGCGTCCCGCCTGCTCCGAGGCCAGCGCCTCGATGTAGGCGGCCCGATCCGCTGGGCGAATGGTCAGCGGCGGCCAACCATCCCGCAGCAGAAGAAGATTCATGAGAAGGCGCGCCGTCCGGCCATTGCCGTCATTGAATGGATGGATGGCGACGAGACGGCGATGGGCTTCAAAGGATGCATCAGGCCCTGCGGGCGCAGAAGTGAGCCAGGCCGCGAATTCGTCCATCAGGACAGGCAGTTCGAGGGGCGCGGGGAAGGCATGACGGCCTGACCGCGTCAGTACAAACCGCGCGCGATCGGCATAGCCGCCCGCAGAATCGGGGGCGGAGCGCCGCATTGTCAGGCCATGCAGGTCGCGGACGTCGGCCTCACGCAAGGCGCGCGAATCGCCCGCCAAGGATCGCAGATAGGCCAGAGCCTCGAAATGGTCGATGACTTCAAGGTGCTCCCTCACCGACTTGCCGCCGATCGTTATGCCCTTCTCGATCACCATCTGCGTTTCGCTGGCGCTGAGGGTGTTGCCCTCGATTGCGTTGGATGTGTAGGTCAGGTCGATATCGTAAAGATGGTCCAGCGCGGCGACGGCTTCTGCCGAGGCGGGACGCATCGCCTCAAGCTCGGCCTTGCGGCGCTGAATCGAGACGATCAAATTTTCGACCGCCATCACCCGCCTCCCACGAACTGCACGATCTCGATGCGATCGCCCTCTCCAAGGCGTGTCGATCCATAGGCGGATTTCGGCACGATTTCGCGATTGCGCTCCACCGCTATGCCCTTGCGCGGCAGACCCAGAGAATCGAGAAACGCCGCCACCGTCGAGCCCTCCGGGGCGACGCGGGCCTCACCGTTCAGCAAGAGATTCATTTGATCCGCCAAGAGATTCGCCTATTGGTTTGCCTGCCGTTCCCGGGTCTCCCCCGTTCGCGACGACTAAAGCAGCCTCTCGTCCAGTCGACCGCAGATAGGTTGCTTCAGAACTTTGAAATAGATCAACTTATCCGCCTTCAATCGATTTCGATTCAAGGCGGGTTGATCGAGGCCCGCCCGAGAGCCCGCATGAGCCTGCCAATCTACTGCCTCAATGGTCCCAATCTCAACCTGCTGGGCGCACGCGAACCCCACATCTACGGCAATGGCACGCTGGAGGACCTCAAGAAGCTGAGCGAGGAGGTCGCCGACGCATTGGGTGCAACGGTTGATTTCCGCCAATCCAACCATGAGGGCGACCTCGTGGACTGGGTCCAGGAGGCCAACACGAAGGCGGCGGCCGTCGTGGTGAACGCGGGCGGCTACACTCACACGTCCGTCGCACTTCACGACGCTCTCAAGACCTTGACCATTCCGGTGGTCGAAGTGCACCTCAGCAATCCCGGGAACCGGGAGGAATTCAGGCGCCAAAGCCTCGTATCGCTCACCGCCTCGGGGATGGTCGCGGGGTTCGGCGCCTACGGATACAGCCTGGCCGTCCAGGCTGCGGCGCATCTCGCTAAACAACGGAGAGCCTGAACGTCATGGCAGACAAGCCTGTGCCGGAGAAACCCGGCAAGTTCGATACCGGGCTCGTGAGGGAGCTCGCGGCAATTCTGCGCGAGGCGGACCTCGGCGAAATCGAGGTCGAACAGGGCGAGATGCGCATTCGGGTGTCGAAGGCCGAGGCGGCCGCCGTCCACTTGACGGCCCCCAGCTATGCGCCGACCGCCGCTGCGGCGTTTCAGTCATCGACGCCGCCGGCCGCCTCGGCCACGTCGGGCGGACCTGACGGCCGGTCGGTCGAGGCTGCGGCCCATCCAGGTCTCGTCAAGTCGCCCATGGTCGGCACCGTCTATCTTTCGGCCGAGGCGGGCGCAGCGCAGTTCGCGAAGCCGGGCGACATGGTCAAGGAGGGCCAGACGCTGCTGCTGGTCGAAGCGATGAAGACATTCAACCCGGTGCTCGCGCCGCGCGCCGGCAAGCTCCTCGAACTTCTGGTGTCCAACGAACAGCCTGTCGAATACGGCGAGCCGCTCGCCATAATTGAATAGCGACGCTCATGTTCGAAAAAGTCCTCATTGCAAATCGCGGCGAGATCGCCCTGCGCGTTCACAGGGCGTGCCGGGAGATGGGAATCTCGACGGTCGCCATCCATTCAGAGGCCGACCGCAACGCCATGCATGTGCGGCTCGCCGACGAAAGCGTCTGCGTCGGTCCGGCTTCGTCCGCCAAATCCTATCTCAACATTCCGTCCATCATCGCCGCCGCCGAGATCACGGGCGCGCAGGCGATCCATCCGGGCTATGGCTTCCTGTCGGAGAACGCGAAGTTCGCGGAGATCGTCGAAAAGCACAACATCACCTTCATCGGCCCCCGCCCTGAACACATCAGGATGATGGGCGACAAGATCACCGCCAAGGACACGATTCGCGAGGCGGGAGTGCCCGTCGTGCCGGGCTCCGATGGCGGCGTCGAGACGGTCGATCAGGCAAGGTCGGTCGCCGCGAAGATCGGCTATCCGGTGCTGGTGAAGGCCACCGCCGGCGGCGGTGGCCGCGGCATGAAGGTCGCCCTCACGTCGGACGACATCGAGGAAGCTTTCCAGACCGCGCGAAGCGAGGCCAAGGCCGCGTTCGGCAATGACGGCGTCTATCTTGAAAAATACCTCCAGAAGCCGCGCCACATTGAAATCCAGGTCGTCGCCGACAGCCATGGCAATGTCGTGCATCTGGGCGAGCGCGACTGCTCGCTGCAGCGTCGGCACCAGAAAATCCTCGAAGAGGCGCCCTCCCCAGTGCTCAGCGCGGCGCAGCGCAACGCCATCGGCAAGACGGTATGCGCTGCCATCAAGAAGCTTGGCTATCTCGGCGTCGGCACGATCGAGTTCCTTTTTGAGAATGACGAGTTCTACTTCATCGAGATGAACACCCGACTGCAGGTGGAACACCCGGTGACCGAAATGATCACCCGCATCGACCTGGTTCAGGAACAGATCCGCATCGCCGCCGGGGAAAAGTTGTCCTTCACCCAGAAGGAAGTTGTGTTCGCCGGCCATTCCATAGAATGCCGGATCAACGCCGAAAACCCCGAGACATTTGCGCCGTGTCCCGGCTTGATTACCGACTTCCATGCGCCCGGCGGCCTCGGCGTGCGACTCGACAGTGCGGTCTATTCCGGATATCGCGTGCCGCCCTATTACGACAGCCTCATCGGCAAGCTCATCGTGCATGCGCCGTCGCGGCCCGAAGCGATGGCGCGCATGAAACGGGCGTTGGGCGAGATGGTCGTCAATGGCGTCGAGACCACGCTGCCGCTTCACATGCGGCTGATGAACAATCCAGACATCTCCAAGGGCGACTACGACATCCACTGGCTGGAAAACTATCTGAAGGCGGCAAAAGGCTGAAGCAACCGCTCGTTGGATCGGACGCAGACCAGTTGCGCTTACATTTCTGAATCGGATCAATCCATCCGCCTTTGATCTATTCCGATCCAAGGCGGGTTGAACCACCCGGGAGCCTGACGCACGTGAGCCGGATGTTCGGGCCAAACGAACTCCTCGACTGCTACCGACGGGGCGTCTTTCCCATGGCCGACGCAGCGGACGATCCGCAGCTTTTCCTGGTTGATCCCGACCAGCGCGGCGTGTTGCCGCTCGACCGGTTCCACATGTCACGAAGCCTGCGCCGGACTGTGCGCGAAGACCGTTTCGAGGTGCGCGTGGATACCGCCTTCAGCCGGGTCATGGAGCTCTGCGCGGAAGCTGCCCCCGGCCGGCGCAACACCTGGATCAACGCCCCCATTCTCAATCTTTACAGCGCCCTCCATCGCATGGGCCACGCCCACAGCGTCGAGTGCTGGGACGCCGGAGAACTGCTGGGCGGGCTTTATGGCGTCAGCCTGAATGCCGCTTTTTTTGGCGAGAGCATGTTCTCGCGCCGGACGGACGCCTCAAAGGTCGCCCTTGCGCATCTGGTTGCACGACTGACCAGGGGCGGTTTCCGCCTCCTCGACACGCAGTTCGTGACGGATCATCTGCGCCAGTTCGGCGTCGAGGAGATCGACCGCGAAGAATTTCGCAAGCGCCTGGCCGATGCGATGAGTTTCCACGCCGAGTTTGTGCGCGCGGACTACCGGCCGTCCGGGGCGGAGGTGCTGCAGCTGATCACCCAGACGTCGTAGACAGGATGCTCCAGCGCGCTAAGGCCGGGCGAAGACGCAAACATCCAGCCTGAAAAAAGCGGCCCTTCGCCCCTGCCCCTGTCCTGGCCGTCGAGGGACGCCGGCTGGGCTCCGGCGGGGGCAGTGGTGCTGATCTCCAGAAACGCGACCGATTCCGGCGTATCCTCAGGCGCCGCCTGAAAGCAGGCGCGCACGGTCAGGCTCAGCCGTCCGAACTTGATGGTGTCGCCGATCCTGGCGCTCAGATCCGAGGCGTTACCGGTGATCTTGTCGAGCGCCCTTATCTTGACGCCACCCCGTGGCTCAAGTGCCGATGCGCCGGCCGCCGCCAGCGCAATCGCCGCCGTCGCGAATGTGATCCGGATTGGCGTCTTGAACACGTCCTTCATTCCCTCGCCTCCTCAGGCGCCGCATCTTCTCCCCCACCCGCGCCGCTCGCGAATTCCGACATGACCGTCAGCAGGTCGACGCTTCCGCGCGTGAATTCCACGACGCCGCCGGGCTCGAGATAGTCATACGATCCGCCGATCATCAGGCCGAGATAGGCGCCGCCCAGCAAGCCATCCGACATGATCTGGGCAGTCGTGTCGTCAGGTATTCTCAGTTCGACCGCCTTGCCTCCAAACGCCAGCGTATTGGGGAGCGTGAAGGTGACGACCGCCTTGTAGGTCGCGGGATCGAGGTCGATGGACGACACCACGCCGACCTTCTTGCCGGCGAGACGCACATCGCTGCCGACGCCAATTCCGTCCACCCGGTTGAACTTGGCCGACAGCGTGTAGCTGTCGCGGGGCGCGGCTTCGCTCCGCTGCTGCAGCGAAAAATAGAGAAACGCGCCGGCGACCGCGACGACGATGAATCCGATCAGAGTCTCGAACAGGGATTCACGCATCGGGTTTCCACGCCTCATAATCGCCCGAACTCGCGGCGCGCTCTCCACCCTCGGCGAGGCTACCCTTGGGCCGGTAGGCCCCGAGTGTGCCAGTCAGATTGGCCTTGTGCGGCTTTTCCCAGGATTTCCTCGGCAGGGGCGCCTCGGTGGGCGGCTTGTCGTAGGTGTAATGCATCCAGCCGTGCCAGTCCGGGGGTATCCGCGACCCTTCCGCGACGCCGTTGTAGATGACATAGCGGCGCTTGCGGCCCTCAAGGCTCGCCTTGCGCTCTTCGTAATAGGTGTTGCCCTGTTCGTCCTTGCCGATGAGCCCGGCGCGCCGGCCGATATCGAACCGGGCGCCGATGGTCGCACCGTTCCACCAGGTGAAGATCGACTTCAGCATAGCCTCTCCCGCTGGCGTTTGTGTTGCTAGTGTGGCTTTCGTTCAGAAGCCCGCAAACCGGTTGCCGCAAGATCATCGGAACTTCTGAACCGCCACACGAGCCAGTAGTGGCATCGCCAAGAATTGGCTTTCCCAACGCGGCGTCAATATGGCGCCCGCGTAGAATCGTCCAGCGCTACCCTGTCGGGGCGAAGATCTAGGCAACAACACAATTCAGTGCTTGGGCGCCCAAACCTCTGGACAGTGTCAAGGGAATAATGGAATTAGGCGCAACGCACGCTTTCCCAATGATCGGAGAATCATCAGCGATGTCACGCCTCCTTACCGCCACGGCCGTCGGACTTGTACTTGCGGCTTCCGCCAGCTGCATGGAGCGGGCGACGCTCACCAAGGCGCCGTTGACAAACGAAGCCTCGCTGACCGCCGACAGGGTCAATAATTTCCGCCTCGTTGACGAGGCCGGCCGCGCCCATGAACTCTACAGGCTGAAAGACGCCAAGGCCGTCGTACTCGTCATGCAGGGCGTTGGCTGCCCCATCGTTCGGAAGATGTCGCCTGACCTCGAGAAGGTTCGCGCCGACTACGCCGCCAAGGGCGTGGAATTCCTGATGATCAACTCGAACATCCAGGACACGCGCGATGCGATCGCGTCGGAGGCGAAGGAATTTGGCGTCAACATGCCGATCCTCAAGGACGAGCAACAGTTCGTCGGCAGCCAGCTGGGCGCGGTTCGCACGGCGGAAGTTTTTGTGATCGATCCGAAAACCTGGAAGGTAGCCTATCACGGCCCGCTCAACGACCGCCTGACCTATGGCCGCGAGAAGGCCAAGGCGGACAACAATTTCGCGGCTGACGCCATCGACGCGGTGATGGCCGGCAAGCCGGTGAAGGTCGCCCGCGGCGAGGCGGACGGCTGCATCATAAACTTTCCGGATCGCTCGACCGAAGCCCAGGCTTCGTTCAAGAAAATTTCGTACTCGACGGCCATCGCACCCTTGATCGAGGAGAAGTGCGTCGCTTGCCACCAGGAAGGCAGTATCGCCCCGTTCGCCTTCGACAGCTACGAAAAGGTAAAGGGCTTCGCTCCCATGATCCGCGAAGCCATCCGTACCGACCGCATGCCGCCCTGGGACGCCGACGCACATGTCGGCGCCTTCAAGGACGACAAGAGCCTGTCCTCCGAACAGATGAAAACGCTCGTGAACTGGGTCGAAGCCGGCGCGCCGCGTGGCGATGGCGCCGATCCGCTGGGTGCGGTCAAGCGCGTCGCGCCGGAATGGCCGCTGGGCAAGCCTGACCTGATCGTCGATATCCCGGAATACACCGTGCCCGCGTCGGGCATTGTGGACTACCAGTATCCGGTCGTCGCCAGCCCGCTCACCGAAGGCAAATGGCTGAAAGCGGCGACTGCCAAGGTCACGCAGCGCCAGGCCGTGCACCACATCCTCTCCGGATACATCCCGCCGGGCCAGAACAAGAAGGGCGGCATGGCCGCCTGGGGCGGCGGCGTCGGCGGTTACACGGTCGGCATGGAATCGGTCGTACAGCCCAAGGGCATCGGCTCGTATATCCCGGCAGGCGGCTCGTTCGGCTACCAGATGCACTACACGCCGTTCGGCAAGGAAGCAGTGTCAGCCGACCGGATCGGTCTGTATTTCTACAAGGACGGCGAAAAGCCGGACCTGATCATGCGCGAGAGCCCGCTGGTGGACCAGTTCATCAAGATCCCGCCGAATGACGGCAACCACAAGGAAGTCGCCTACTTCAACTTCCCGAAGGATGCGATCCTGCACACTGCGGTGGTGCACGCGCACTATCGCGGCACGTATTCCAGGCTGGAGGTCCGCTATCCGGACGGCGTGCAGAAAACGATCCTCAACGTCCCGTTCTACGACTTCAACTGGCAGCGCATGTACGAGTTCGCCGAACCCATCTCCATCCCTGCGGGCTCGAAAGTGATCGCCACCTACATCTACGACAACTCCGCCAGCAATCCGGCGAACCCGGACCCGAGCCAGGAAATCGTGTGGGGCGACCAGTCATTCGAGGAGATGTTCTACACATCCCTGCGCTATCGCTGGGTCGATGAGACTGCCGCGAAACAGACCGACTATGATGAACAGATGCTCCAGACCCGTCTGATCGGCATGCTGGACGACAACGTCAACGACCGCGTGGAAGTCTCCGAGCTGCGCGGCCCCTTCGCCGCCCTGGCCGACAAATTCCCGCTGGCGGATACGAACAAGGATGGCGGGATCGACGCCAAGGAGTTCGAACCTGTCATGAAGATGATGAACGCCGGGCGCCGGGCGCCCCGGCCGGCCGCCAGCGAATAGCGTCGTCCAGCCCAGGTTGAGACCAAGCCCCGGCCGTCGGCCGGGGCTTTTTTTCTGCTCGCGCCTGGCCGCCGATACACCGCATTATGCCGGCGAATCACGCGCGACCTCGCGCCTTGCCGGAGCCCGCCATGCCCGAGGCCAAGCCCAAAGCGATCGCCCGCCAGATCACGCGAGCGCTCGACACTGGCGGGGCGCTGCTTGCAAGCGAGGAGGGCGACGCTTCGCGCACCCGTCTGATGAACGCCCATTTTACCGCCCTTCGCGCCCTCGCAGGCGAAACGGCGGCGGCGGATACTCTGTGCGACGCGATCCGGGCGCGAAAGATGACGCCGGTCGCGCCGGGCTTGCAGATCGCGGGAAGCCGATCCATTCAGATCGTCGCGGTCGCTCTGACTGGCGCGATGACTGACGCCGCGGCCAGCGCCGCAGCGCGGGCCGTCGCCACGCAGGCCTTCGTGGCGGTCGCCGACGCGCTCGAAGGTCTGACCATCGCAACGGACGAGCATGGCCGCCCATCCGCCGATGCCCTCGTCAAGGCGTTCCGGGCCGGCGCGGATGCTGACCTGGTCGAGATCGCCTTGAGCATGCCAGGAGGACCGCGCGCCGCCGCCATGACGCTCCGTCGCCAAGCAGCCGGGGCCCGCGAGTCCGGACACGAGTCCTGGCATATCGCTTCATGGGACGGTCTCAACGCCGCGAACGTCGCAGGCGCCGTCGAACGCGTGAGCCGGTCACGCGTGTCGGCCGCTATTCAGGTGGGACGCCCGCCGGACGAAGCGGCGGCGCCTGCCGTCGCACTTGATCTTGCGCGCTATTCCCTGGGCGGAGCGCCCGATCTCACGGTCCTCGCGGCGGATGTCGACGCCCTGGCTTCTGTCTTCCCGGAATGCACGATCTGTCTGGCGGGACTGGCCGCCGCAATCATGGCGCGGGGCCTTGCCTATGACAGCCCGGAAGGTCTTGCAGCGGCTTTGGCCCTGACGGGCGCCGCCGCCTCGTCCTCCGCGCCCGCTTCGCTCGACTGGCCGTCCGCTGCCGCCCTTCAATGGATCGCGGCGGAGAGTCGCGGCGCGGACCCCATTGATCAGCTGGCGATGCATGAAGAGGAGAATACCCCACGCCTGGCGGCGTGCGTCACGGCGGCCCTCGGGGCCGTCGCCACGGACCTGGAAGCCCAGGATGTGCGCCTTCGTGTCCTCGGCGCTCGAACCCTCGACCAGATGGACGGGCTGGAGCGCAGCCGGCTGGAATCGCGCGGCCTGACGTCCGAAGCGCTGGACCGCATCGAGGAGGCGCTCCGGGATGGGCTCCCGCTCGCCGCCGCGTTTTCGCGCTGGGTTGTCGGCGACGATCTCCTCCGTGACCGACTGAAGCTCTCGCCCGAAGCCTATGACACGGACGGAGAGGCGTTGCTCCGGGCGCTCGGAATCACGCCTAGGGAAATTGAGGGCGCGCGTATCGCCGTTCAGGGCCGGCGCCGTCCTGTTTCGGATCCCAAGTCGCCGCTGGCCAGAGTGCTCGTGCATGCCGACGGTGTCACCGCCGAAGCGCGTGTCCGCATGGCGCTGGCCGTGATTGACCTTGTCAGCCGACCCTCCAGCCTCACGGTCGCGGCTGGAGATTCCAGCGACGCGATCCGCTTGACGATGCAAGCGACCGTGCGCGCCGCGATGGCGAATGGTCTCGGTCTGCGTATCGAGGCTGGGCGTTCCGCTGTCGATGTAGAGTTGCGCAACAGGATTTCGGACGCAAGGCGACGCGCCGGTGCACCCGTGGCGGCAGAGCCGCGCCAGCCTGTTTCTGACCGACCGGCCCCGTCAGCCAACGCTCCTGCCGAGCCCCGCCTCGCTGAACGCCAGAGGCTTCCGGACAGGCGGAAGGGCTACATCCAGAAGGCCAGCGTCGGCGGCCACAAGGTCTACCTCCATACCGGCGAGTTCGAGGACGGCGAGCTCGGTGAGATTTTCATCGACATGCACAAGGAAGGCGCCGCCTTCCGGTCGCTCATGAACAATTTCGCGATCGCGATCTCGATCGGTCTGCAATACGGCGTGCCGCTGGAAGAATTCGTGGACGCCTTCGTGTTCACGCGCTTCGAGCCTGCCGGCGAGGTGACGGGAAATGACAGCATCCGCCGCGCGACCTCGATACTCGATTACATCTTCCGCGAGTTGGCGGTCTCCTATCTCGGGCGCGACGATCTGTCGGAAGTCGATCATGTGTCGGCCGACGGTCTGGGCGGCGGCGAACACGAGGGCGCGGAGCCCGTTCTTCCCCGACGGCCAGAGCAGCTGATCTCACGCGGCTACAGCCGGGGCGTCATGCCCGACAACATCGTGCTGTTCGAAAGCCGGCGGAGCGTCACCCGCGGCGAACCGTTGGAAACCGCGCCGTCTACGCCCCATAGGAGCGCGGATTACCTGTCCGACGCCTGCCCCAGCTGTGGACATTTTACCTTGCGGCCCGACGATGGCGTGGCGCTGTGCGATGCTTGCGGGGCGGTGGTGCAGACGGCGTGAGCGTCGCATTCTCCCGTGGCGCGAAGCTTGCTGTTTCACGCCGGGATGGAAACGTTGCGATCAGGGAGGCGCGCTGGAATGAAACGCCTTGGCATTCTGGCGGCCGCTACCCTGCTGGCCCTGCCCGCCATCGCTCAATCTCCCGAAGCGAACGAAGCGGCCCGGAAGGTAAATGCGGCAAGGGTTTCCGCAGGCGCGAGTTGCGCGGGGTGCGACCTGTTCCAATCTGATTTTTCCTATCAGGACCTTGTAGGCCGGGACTTTTCCGCCGCGCGGTTGCGCCAGGCCGATCTCAGCGTCGTCACCGCCGATCGGAGTTTGTTTCGGGGGTCAGACCTTTCGATCGTGAAGGCCTATGGCGGACGCTTCGAGGGCGCCGATTTCTCGAGAGCCATTCTGGAGGACGGCGTGTTTGTCGGCGCCTATTTTGGCGGCGCGCGGTTCGACGCCGCGAAACTCGAAGGCGCCAATTTTTCCGGCGCCGATCTCAGAACCGCCGCCGGCCTCACCCAGCAACAGCTCGCCAGCGCTTGCGGCGACGGCTCCACGCAGCTGCCCCGAGGACTGATCCTTACGGACTGCTGACCCGGCCTGGTACGCCCAGCTACTTCTTCTCAGGCATGTTCAGGCGGATGTGCAGCTCCCGCAGCTGCTTGACGCTTGCATCGGACGGGGCGCCCATCAGGAGGTCCTCGGCCTGCTGGTTCATGGGGAAGAGGGTGATTTCGCGCAGGTTCTGCACTCCGCAAACCAGCATCACGATACGATCAACGCCGGCGGCCATGCCGCCATGGGGCGGTGCGCCAAACTGGAAGGCGCGGTAGAGGCCGCCGAACTGTTCCTCGACCTGTTGCTTGCTGAGCCCGGTCAGCTCGAACGCCTTGACCATGGTGGCGGGCTGTTCGTTGCGGATGGAACCAGACGCAATCTCGAAGCCGTTGCAGACCAGGTCATACTGGAAAGCCTTGATTGTCAGCGGATCCTGCGTGTTCAGCGCGCCAATCCCACCCTGCGGCATCGAGAAGGGATTGTGTGCGAAGTCGACCCTCTTCTCTTCTTCGCTCCATTCGTAGAACGGGAAATCGACGATCCAGCACAATTCGAAGCGGTTGAGATCGATGAGACCAAGCTCGCTCCCGACGCGCGTGCGTGCGTCGCCCGCGAACCTGTGGAAGTTCGCGGGCTGGCCGGCGATGAAGAAGATTGCGTCGCCGGTCCGAAGGCCAAATTGCTTGCGGACGGTTTCGGCGCGTTCGGGGCCAATGTTCTTTGCGATCGGTCCTGCGGCACCCTCATCGCCGCCCCCTTCTTCGTTCGGGCGCCAGAAAATGTAGCCAAGGCCGACTTGTCCCTGTTGCTGCGCCCAGGAATTCATCTTGTCGCAGAACGCCCGCGATCCGCCGCCCCGCGCCGGGATGCCCCACACCTCGACCTTTGAGTCCTTTTCCAGCATGCCGGCGAACACCTTGAAGCCGGAGCCGCGAAACGCTTCGGAGGCGTCGCCCATTTCGATGGGATTGCGCAAGTCCGGCTTGTCCGATCCGTAGCGACGGATTGCCTCGTCGTAGGGAATGCGCGGGAATTTCTGCGTCACCGACTTGCCGTCCGCGAACTCCTCGAACACGCCGCGCATCACCGGCTCCATCGTGTCCCACACGTCTTCCTGGGTGACGAAGCTCATCTCCAGGTCGAGCTGATAGAACTCGCCGGGGAGGCGATCCGCACGCGGGTCCTCGTCCCGAAAACAGGGCGCGATCTGGAAATAGCGGTCAAAACCCGCAACCATCAGTAGCTGCTTGTATTGCTGAGGGGCCTGCGGCAGCGCGAAGAACTTGCCGGGGTGGATGCGGCTGGGGACCAGAAAATCCCGCGCGCCCTCGGGGGAAGACGCGGTCAGGATCGGGGTCGAGTATTCCGCGAAGCCGATGTCGGCCATGCGGTGGCGCATGGATGAGATTACCTTCGTCCGCCTGACGATGTTGGCGTGCAAAGTTTCCCGGCGCAGGTCGAGGAAGCGATAGCGAAGGCGCACGTCCTCCGGATAGTCGGGCTCGCCGAAAACAGGGAGGGGAAGCTCGTCGGCTTCAGACAGCACGACGACCTCGGTGACCTTCAGTTCGACATCGCCGGTGGCGAGGTTTGCGTTCCGCGTCGCGCCCTCGCGAGCCAGCACTTCGCCGGTCAGCGTCACCACCGTCTCGACCCGCAACCGCTCAAGCCGGCCGAAATAGGGGTTTGATGGCGTCACGACGCACTGGGTCAGGCCATAATGGTCGCGCAGGTCGATGAACAGAAGGCCGCCGTGATCGCGCTTGCGGTGGACCCAGCCTGACAGCCGCACGGTCTCCCCGACATTTGCGGAGCGCAGCTGCCCGCAGGTGTGCGTCCGGTAAGCGTGCATCCGGGAGAGACTCCTGCTTGATTGCGCCGTGTACAAATCGACTTGATTGATCGGGCGGACAAGCGCATGTCGCCGTCAAACTTGTCAACATCCAGCCACGACACAAGGAAGACTACAGTTTGAGTGACGACGACGCCGGCGAAATCCGCCTGATCACCGACACCGCATCGCTGCAGGCGGCCTGCCAGACGCTGGCGAAGGGTGACTACCTCGCCCTCGACACGGAGTTTCACCGCGAAACGACCTACTGGCCGCAGCTGTGTCTTGTTCAGGCCGCTACCGACGAATTCGACGTGCTGGTAGATCCCCTGGCGCCGGGCATTGACCTGGCTCCGTTGCTCGCGTTGATCGCCGACCGGTCGAAGACCAAGGTCTTTCACGCCGCCCGCCAGGACCTGGAGATATTTTCCCGGATCATGGGCGAGGTGCCCTCGCCGATCTTTGACACGCAGATCGCCGCCATGGCCTGCGGGCTCGGAGATTCGATCTCTTACGAGAACCTCGTCTCTCGCGTGGTGAAGGGCAGCGTCGACAAGTCTTCGCAGTTCACCGACTGGATGCGCCGCCCGCTGTCCGACAAGCAACTCGCCTACGCTCGCGGAGACGTCACCTATCTGCGGCGCATTTACAAGATCCTTCGCGACCGCCTGATCAAGCTGGAGAGGCTCGACTGGATCGAGGACGAGCATGCGGCGCTGGTCGATCCCGAAATCTATGCGTTCGACCCGCAGCAATCGTGGAAGCGACTGAAGCTGCGCAAGTTCAAGCCCGACTATCTGGCCGTCCTGGCGGCGGTCGCCGCCTGGCGCGAACAGGTGGCTCAGGAAACCGACAAGCCGCGCGGGCGAATTCTCAAGGACGACGCCATCCAGGAAATTGCCCAGCAGAAACCAAGATCCGGCGAGGCCATCGAGCGGCTGCGGGCCGTGCCGACTGGGTTCTCTCGATCCAGGCACGGTCAGTCACTGGTCGCGACGATCAACGCCGCGCTCGACAATCCATCCAGATACGCCCCTGACATCGAACGGCAGGAAGCTTCCGGTCCGCCGCCCGGCGCGTTGACGGAATTGCTGAAAGTGCTGTTGAAGCAGGTCGCCGACGACCATGGCGTCGCGCCGCGTCTCATCGCTAACTCGGCCGATGTCGAGAGGATCGCGCGCGAAGCCAGCCCCGATGTCGCCGCGCTGAAAGGCTGGCGGGCCAAGGTGTTCGGCGACCAGGCTCAGGCGCTGAAATCGGGCAAGCTTGCGCTGGCGGCCTCGCCCGATGGCGTTCGGGTCATCGAGGTCTAGCTGACGAGCGCATAGTCCATCCCCAACTCCAGGGCGGCATGCTGAAGGCGGCGCTGGACCGATTCCGAGACCAGTGCGGCATAGCCGCTGGACACTTTCAGCTCGATCTTGGTTCCGTCGCAGAGAAGAGTGGCGTGCTTCAACAGCGCAGCCGAGCGTCCGGAAAAATCGGCGGCCAGCCTCATCAGGGAGCCGAGCGCCCGCGCCCGGCCGGCCGTGTCGCCATCCAGCAGCGCTTCGGACACGTTGTTGCGGACGCCCCGCTTGAACCGCGTCGCCACCGCCAGCGCCAGGGCCGCGCGGTCCCGGTGGGTGAGACCCGGTAGAGGCGCGCGCGCGACCAGATCAAAGGCCAGGTCGGCCCGGTGGTCGGGATGCAGAAGCGCGCCGATGTCGACCAGACGGCAGGCGGCCGACGCGAGGCGAGGCGGCAGGGTGTAGGGGGCGGCTTCGCTCACCCATTTCACCAGCGCGCGCCCGAATTCCGCGCCCTGATCGTCCGCCGCGACAAGCGCGTCAAGCCCTGCCTCAAGGGGATCCTCGAGCCGTTCGGAAGCGCTCAGCGTGTCGAAAATAATTCCTTCGCGCACGCCGTAGGACGACACCATGACGGTCTTGATCCTGCCAAGGTCAATTACCGCCTTGAGGACCGCCGCCGCGTAGGGAATTGTGGCGGAACGGCGTTTGGCGATGTCCTCCACCAGGCCCGTGTGCTTCTTGCCGACCATCAACTCGCCCAGCAGGGTGACGAGCCTCGGCGCGTCCATCTCGTAGTTCTGCAGCATGTGAAGAGGTGCGTGCATCAGCTCCATGTGAATGCCGGCGATGGACCGCCAGGCGCCCCCGACGGCGAAAAAGACGTCTGCGCCTTTCTTGAGTTCGGGAGCGCCTGCAAGCACTTCACGTATACGCGCCATGATCTTGTCTTCGTTGAAACTTGCACCTGTCTCCAAGGCCAGCGGACCGAGCGGATAAGTCGATCCGCCCTCGTAGTAACCGCCGCCCAGCCGGGCAAGTTCAAGGCTCGACCCGCCAAGATCGCCGGCGACGCCATCGACGCCGGGGCTGCCAGCGAGGACACCCTGCGCCGCGAAGCGAGCCTCGTCGTCCCCGGACAGTATGCGCAAGGTGAGGCCAGCTTCCTTCTTTACACGCTGACAGAAAGCCTCGCCGTCCCGCGCCTCGCGCACGGCCGCCGTGGCGAAGGCCAGCAGGGTGTCAACCCGCTGCGCCTTGATGATCGCGGCGAAGCGGATCAGCGCCGCCACCGCCAGATCAACACCCTCCTGGTTCAGGTTTCCGGACGCTCCGAGACCTCTTCCCAGTCCCGCCAGCACCTTTTCGTTGAAGCGCTGCTGCATGGCGCGTCCACGCACGTCGTGGACCACCAGACGCACCGAGTTCGAACCGACATCGATGACGCCGATCCGGCGCCAGCGCAGGGATTTCTGACCTGTCCGGGCGCCGACGGCATGTTCACTCAGCATGGGCGCGGCTCTGATCCTGTTTCGGTCAGGGGCCGGTCCGCTGAGGATCAGCCTCTGGGTTTTAGCTGAGGCGGCGTGGCTATTCGCAGCGCGCTGCCCCGGCCAGAAAGGCTGGGATTCTCCATGAAATACTCATGGGCGCCGAAGGGCGGACGTCCCTTGCCTGACGCATTACGGACATACCTGCCATCCGGGCGCAGTGTCCAGCTTTGCGCGCGGTCGTTGAGGTTCGCCAGCATGATCTGGTCGAGCACCTGATTGTGGACCGTCGGATTGAGTATGGGGGTCAGGGCCTCGACCCGCCGATCCAGATTGCGGGGCATCCAGTCCGCCGACGAGATGAAAATCCTTGCGTCGTCCGAAGGCAGCCCGTGTCCGGCGCCGAAACAGACGATGCGGGAATGCTCGAGGAACCGCCCGACGATGGAGCGCACCTCGATATGGTCCGAAAGGCCGGGCACGCCGGGACGCAGGCAGCAGATCCCGCGCACCACCAGCTGAATCTGCACGCCGGCCTGGCTGGCCCGATAGAGCGCGTCGATGACGGCTTCATCGACCAGTGCATTCAGCTTGGCCCAGATCATCGCCGGCCGGCCGGCCCTGGCGTGCGCGATTTCCTCGTCGATCAACGCGATCAGCGTGGATTTGAGATTGAGCGGCGACATGGCGATGCGTTCCAGCACCTTGGGCTTGGAATAGCCCGTCACGTAGTTAAACACCCGTCCCGCATCGCGCCCCAGGGCCTCGTCTGCGGTGAACAGCGAGAGATCGTCGTAAACGCGCGCCGTGATGGGATGATAATTGCCCGTGCCGAAATGGGCGTAGGTGCGCAACGCGCCCTGCTCCCTGCGGATCACGAGGCTCACCTTCGCGTGCGTCTTCAGCTCGATGAAGCCATAGACGACCTGAACGCCGGCCCGTTCGAGATCCCGGGCCCAGCGGAGGTTCGCCTCCTCGTCGAAACGCGCCTTGATCTCGACGAGGGCGGTGACGTTCTTGCCAGCCTCCGCAGCCTCGATCAGCGCGGCGACAATGGGCGAGTTCTTGGATGTCCGGTAGAGCGTCTGCTTGATCGCGACCACATCGGGGTCGCGCGCCGCCTGGCTCAGAAACTGGAGGACCACGTCGAAGGATTCATAGGGATGGTGGACGAGGATGTCCTTCACCCGGATTGCGGCGAAACAATCGCCATTGTGCTCCCGGATACGCTCGGGAAAGCGGGGCTCGTAGGGCTTGAAGACAAGTTCCGGCCGCCCGTCGACGATGAGCTGGTTCAGCTGACCCATGCCCATAACGCCATCGACTTCGACAACGTCCATCGGTTCGGCGCCGATCTCCTCGACGAAGAATTTCTTGAGGTCCTCTGGCGCGCCGCGCTCGATCTTCAGGCGGACGATCATGCCGCGCCGGCGCCGCTTCAGCAGAATCTCGAATTCCCGGACAAGATCTTCGGCTTCTTCCGCAACCTCGATGTCGCTGTCACGGAGGATCCGCAGAACGCAGCGACCGTGCGAAACGCAATCAGGAAAAAGCGCCTCCTGGCAAAGCGTGATGACGTTTTCAAGCGAGATGAACCGCCGCGCCTCCGCCGTTGGCGGCAGCTCCATGAAGCGCTCGACATAAGTCGGGATCGGGACGAGGGCGCGAAGCCGGGCGCCGTCGCCGATGCGATCAAGCGAGAAGCCAACAGCGAAGCCCTGATTGGGAATGAATGGAAACGGGTGGGCAGGATCGATGGCGAGTGGCGTCAGGACGGGGAAGACCCGCTCCATGAACTGCGCCCGCAGCCACTCACTGTCGTTTTCGTCGAGTTGGGCGGGCTCGAGAACCCGCAGGCCGGACTTGTCCATCTCGCTGCGGATATCGACCCAGATTCTCTGCTGTTCGGCCATCAGTTCGCCGGCCTGCTGACCAATCCGGGTTAACTGGTCCTGCGGCGTCAGTCCGTCCTGGCTGGGGCGAGAGAGGCCGTTGCGGACCTGTTCACGCAATCCGGCTACCCTTACCATGTAGAATTCGTCGAGGTTGCTCGCGGAAATGGACAGGAAGCGCAGCCGCTCCAGCAATGGGTGACGGCGGTTGTCGGCCTCTTCGAGGACGCGAGAGTTGAAGTGCAGCCAGGACAGCTCGCGGTTGAAGAAGCGCTCGGGCGACGCCATCATCTGCGCCGTTGAAGCCTGTTCGGCCTTCAACGCCCCGTTGCGCGCTCCTGCTTCGCTACGACCGGCCATCGCCCGCGATTATCCCACTCACCAGCTCTTTTCGGCCAGACTTACGCCAGCCCCACCGACCTCCTAGCAGCAATATATTACGGATTGTTTTGTTTTGCAGTCGGTTCAGGGCTCATTGAGACCCAGTGCGGCCAGGACCGCGCGCGCCGACCTCAAAGTGAACCCGCGACCCGGCGTGCCCTCGATCTGGTCGGCGACGAGTCCAACCGCTTTCCACGATCGTTCCATGCGCTGGGACAGGTAGGCGATCGACTCCGCAGGCAAGGTCAGATGGCGCCGGGCGCACTCCTCTTCAAGCCGCAGGGCCAGAGTCTCATCGTCCGGAGGACCGATCTCGGCGACCGGCATGGCCCGCAGGCGCGAGCAGAGGTCGGGCGGCTGCGCGGACCAGCCGCCCGGCGGACCCCGGCCCGCCAGCAGAAGCGGCGCCCGCCGATCGCGGCAAAGATTGAGCGCCGACAGCAACCCCGCGCCGTTCGCCGACAGATCGACATCGTCGATCGCCAGAGCCGAAACGGAAAGGGAGGCGATCTCGGCCATGTCGGCTTGTGCCAGCGCCTCGCCGGTCGCGATGGCCGCGCCCGCTTCCGCCGCCCACAGGTTCAGGATACGGGTCTTGCCCGCGAATGCCTCGCCCGTGATCGCAAGCTGCCCGTCGGGCCAGGACCGCCAACGCCGCATGGCAGCTATTGCGCTTGCATAGGGTCCGCTTTCGATCAGCGGCCGCTGGGCGGGATCGATCCGGGGAAAAGCAAGAAGAAGCTGCCCCCCACCGGTCGGGCCCGGCGTCATTGCGCGGCGAGTGTCCAGCCGCGATCCGTGCCGCCCAGCTCAAGGCCACGCGCGCGCAGGTCCGCCGCCAGCTGATCCGGACGACCCGCATAGACGAAGCTCAAGTCGGCGCCCGTGGTGGAAATCGACTCGATCATGAGGCCGCTGATCATGCGCGAGCTTTCGAGGCCCTTGCGGATCTTGACCCATTGAGCGATGTCGCGGAACACCGCCACCAGAGCCATGCTCGTCGAACCCGTCGTACGGACAATAGAGGCGACTTTCCAGGCATTCTCCATCGCGGTCACGGCGCCCGCCTGAGCGCTTTCCAGCGTCCCGAAGGGTCCGGCGATGCCTAGCGTGGTCTCTATCGAGCCGGACCGAAGGTCGCTCAACCGCACATAGATCTGGCCGCCCTGCTGGTACGCCTCGGCCACCACGGCGCGACCCGCCCCGCGCGATTGCGCCTCTGCGGCGACATCGTCCCATGCCGGACGGCGGTCCCACGCCTCGACCGACACGACGTAAGGGGTGAGGATCGTCTCATCGTTTGTTTCCTTCCACAGTCCGGCCCACGCCACCGGATCCAGCGCGCCGGCGACCGTCGGAGAGATCAGCGCCTTGCCCGCCTGAGTTTCCACGAAAGGCACGTTCCTCTGGTCCAGGTAGTCGCGGACCGCCTTCCCGTCGAAATTGACGATCAGCACGGCTATGTAGCGCGTCGCCGTCCGCTTTTCGGAACCCTGGAAATCCACTGATGTATAGAGTCGCGCCACGGCTGCCGGATCGACCGGCTGGGAGGCCGCCGCCCGATCCGCCGGCAGCGTGAGCCGATCGATAAGTCGGCGCGCCGCCTCTAGACGGGCCTGCGCCCAACCCTGCTGCTGCGCCGCCTGGGGTGAAGCGGCCGTCACATCCACGTTGAGGTCCCTGACCTGGAACGGGTCAGCCGCCGCAGCGCTCCCGAGGGCAAGAGCGGCGAAAAAATGGGCCAGAAAGCGTGCGATGCGATTCATGCGCGGCAAACTAGCAGCAGCATCCGGGAATGCGAAGGTGGCTTTGCACTTGCAGGCACTGGAAGGTCGGACATGCGCATGTTAACTGCCGCCCGATGACAGGCGAGCCGCCCTCCGGATCGATGACCTATCGCGACGCCGGCGTCGACATAGATGCGGGCGACGCCCTGGTGGAAGCCATCAAGCCGATGGCCGCCTCCACGCGCCGCCCGGGATCCGATGGCGCGCTGGGCGGGTTTGGCGGGCTGTTCGATCTGAAGGCCGCCGGCTTCAGGGATCCTGTTCTCGTCTCCGGAACGGATGGTGTCGGCACCAAGCTGATGCTGGCTTTCGCAACCGGACGCCATGAAACGATCGGCGTCGATCTGGTCGCCATGTGCGTCAACGACGTCCTGGCGCAGGGCGCCGAGCCGCTGTTTTTCCTCGACTATTTCGCGACTGGGCGGCTGGAGCCCGACGTCGCCGCAAAGGTTGTCTCCGGCATCGCCCATGGATGCCGCGAAGCCGGGTGCACGCTCATTGGCGGGGAGACGGCAGAAATGCCGGGCCTCTACGCGCCGGGCCATTACGATCTTGCGGGCTTCGTCGTGGGCGCCGCCGAACGCTCTGACATCCTTCCCCGCACAGCCGAAATGAAAGCTGGCGACGCCCTGATCGCCCTGCCGTCCTCGGGGCCTCACGCCAACGGCTTTTCGCTGATCCGCCGCATCGTCGAGCGCACGGGCCTTTCGTGGAGCGACTGCGCGCCCTTTGACGGCGCAGCGAAGCTCGGCGAAGCGTTGCTTGCGCCCACACGCATCTATGTGAGGTCGCTGCTGCCGCTGATCCGCGAGCGCCGGATCAAGGGCCTCGCGCACATCACGGGCGGTGGATTGACCGAGAACCCGCCCCGGATGTGTCCCCTGCATCTGGCCCCGCGCATCGATTTTGAGGCTGTTCGTTTGCCGCCCGTGTTCGACTGGCTTCAGCGAGCGGGCTCGGTTGCCGACGAGGAAATGCGCCGCACGTTCAACTGCGGCGTCGGCATGGTCGTCGCCGTCGGGGCTGCTGATGCCGATACGATCATGGCGGAGCTGAGCGCTCTGGGCGAATCGCCCTTCCGTGTCGGGGAGCTGGTCGCCGCGTGAGCCGCCGACGTCTCGGCATTCTCGTCTCCGGACGCGGCTCCAACATGGAGGCGCTACTGGCGGCCGCCAGCAATCCGGCCTGGCCGGCCGAGGCCGTGCTGGTCTTGTCCAACCGGCCCGACGCGGACGCACTCGGCAAGGCTGCACTCCTGAATGTCGAAACGGCGGTCGTGAATCACACACGGTATGGCAAGGACCGCGAAGCGTTCGAGCGCGCCATGAACTTTGAACTCGATAGGGCAGGCGTAGAGCTTGTGGCGCTAGCGGGTTTTATGCGCGTGCTGACGCCGTGGTTCGTTCGGCTCTGGGCGGGACGGTTGATCAACATCCACCCGTCGCTACTGCCGAAATATCCTGGCGTTGACACCCACGAGCGGGCTTTGGCGGCGGGCGAAAAGGTCGCGGGCTGCACGGTGCATCATGTGACTGCGAACGTCGATGACGGCCCGGTCATCGGGTCGGCCGAGGTGGATGTTAGGGCCGACGACACGCCCGAGACATTGGCCGCCCGCGTCCTCAAGGCCGAGCACCTTCTTTACCCGCGCTGCCTCGCAGCGGTCGTCCGGAACGAAGAGACGCGCGTCGTCGAGCATGTGCTCGTGGACGGGGACGAGGTGCGCATCTTGGCCCCGCGCTGAACGCCAGAACTAGAATTTCGAGAAGTCAGGCGCACGTCGCTCTCGGAACGCCGTGAACGCCTCGGCCGCTTCCGCCGTCTGCAGACGCTCGGCAAAGACGGCGCCCTCGGCAGCAATCCGCGTCAGAAGCACATCGGATTGCCGCATTAGCTTCTTGGTGGCCATCAGCGCGCCGAGCGGACGCTTGGCAAGTTCAGCCGCGCCAGAGCGCGCGGCCGCCAGCACCTCTTCGGCGGGCAGCGCCTTGTTGGCGACCCCCAGTTCGGCGGCCTGCGATCCTGTCAACACTTCGCCCAGGGCGAACATGGCAAAGGCCCGAGCGTAACCGATCCGAGCTTGTAACAGCAATGACGAAGCAGCCTCCGGCACCAGCGCCAGATTTACGAACGGGGTCGTTAATTTCGCGTCGGTCGCCACAAAGACAAGATCGCAATGCAGCAGCATCGTAGTTCCGACGCCCACGGCGACGCCCCGTACACCTGCAACCAGTGGCTTTTCGAAGCGCGCGATGGCTTCGATGAAACGATGGCCCTGCGGCGCTTCTCCACCCGACGACGCGCCCGCGAACACGCTGAGATCATTCCCCGCGGTAAACGAATCACCTTCAGATGTGAGCAGGGCGACACGGATGGTCCGGTCAGTCGACGCCCGCTCCAGCGCTTCGGCGGCCTCGCGATACATGTCATTCGTCAGCGCTTTTTTCTTTTCCGGCCGGTTCCAGGCAATCTCCATCATGCCGGCGGTCGTGCTGATCTTGAGGTGGTCGGTCATCTTCGCTCTCCCTTGAACGCCGGACGAGTGTCGGACGGATCAGAGCAGGATGTCGAGCGCCATCATCGGCGCTGGACCAAACCGCGTTTGCGCGTCCCCAACGACCGTGAAACCACACTTGCCGTAGAACGCGGTCGCCTGAGGATTGGCGACGACGTAAAGCCTGGCCGCCCCTCGAAACCGCGCCAGATGCACGCACTCGTCGATCAGCCGCCGGCCGACGCCGCCTCGCCATAGATCGGGTTCTACGAACAGCCCGTCGAGGTCGGCATCGCCGTCGTCACGCGCACGCACCACTGCAAAGCCTGTTAGCCGGCCCTTGCATTCGGCGACGAGGACCGAGCCATCGTCGATCTGCACCTGGGGCAGATTGATGGCGTCAGGATGATCGAGCAGATCGCGGCGGTAGGCTTCATCCACAAAAGAAGCGCGCTGCTGGAGCGCTTCGAGCGCCTCGCGCTCGGAAGTCGCCGCAGGGCGGATCATCAGCAACGCGTCAGCCGACGATCTCGTCGAGACGGAAAAAGAAGGCGATTTCCCGCTCGGCGCTGGCTTCGCTGTCCGAACCATGAACCGAATTCTCGCCGATCGACTGGGCGAACATCTTGCGGACCGTGCCGTCAGTCGCCTTGGCTGGATCGGTTGCGCCCATGACCTCGCGGTGATGAGCAACCGCGTTTTCACCCTCGAGAACCTGGAGCACGACCGGACCAGACGTCATGAAATCGACCAGCTCGCCGAAGAATCCCCGGGCCTTGTGCTCCCCGTAAAATTCCTCCGCCTGCGCGCGCGTAAGCCGCACGCGCTTCTGAGCGACGATGCGCAGGCCCGACTTCTCGAAAACGGCGTTGATCGCCCCAGTGAGGTTCCGGGCGGTTGCGTCCGGCTTGATGATCGAAAACGTGCGATGAACGGCCATGGGTAGTCCTTTGGAGAGGGTCTGAATGTGAACTGGACGCCCTATACCCGCGAGGGCCGGCGTTCTCAACAGGCCCGGCGCTTTAATCGCGCCATTCTACACCCGGGCCTTCTTCTCCATCCATCCCCCACCCGGCTCCTGCTGGAAGTAACGTGCGGCTACGCCGGAATCCGCCGCCGCCTTGAACTGCAACCGGGCCTTGGCTCGCGCCGTCTCGTCGCCGCCGTCGAACACCACCAGGCAGCGCTCAAAGCGCGTAGCGTCGGCTTCCCCGCCATCGAGCAACAGCGCGACCTTCGCGCCATTCAACGGCTCCGCTGCAGCCGACAACAAGACGGGTTGACGCTCTTGGCCGAGCCCGGTCATTCCGTGCGGGATAAAGCTATCCGCGCGCCAAGTCCAAAGCAGGCCGTTGAGCCGAGCCAGCGTTGCATCGCCGCCCACTACAAGCACTCTCCAGCGGCGCTCCAGGCATTTCTCGATCAGGGGTCCGATCGCGGCGTCCAGCGAAGTATGCTCGATATGGTAGAACCACCATTCGGCCGCCGGCGAAGCCATTGCCCTAGTCCTCGTAATTGTCGGCGATGAGCCGATCAAGGATTCGGACGCCCCAACCCGTCGCCCAGACAGGCTCCAGCGGATTGTCATTGCCAGGTTTCCAGGCCATGCCGGCAATGTCGAGATGCGCCCAAGCGCGGCCGTCGTCCACAAAGCGCTGCAGAAACTGCGCAGCAGTGATTGATCCGGCCGAGCCGCCCCCGATGTTCTTCATGTCCGCGACGTCGCTGTCTATCTGTTTGTCATAGCCGGGGCCCATCGGGAGCCGCCAGACAGGTTCCCCCTCGGCTTTGCCGGCAGCAGCCAGTTTCTCTGAAAGGTCGTCATTGTTGGAGAACAGCCCCGCATACTCGTGTCCGAGCGAGGTAATGATGGCCCCGGTGAGGGTTGCGAGATCGACCATCACCCGGGGGTTGAACTTTTTCTGCGCATACCAGAGCACGTCGGCCAGCACGAGACGGCCTTCCGCGTCGGTATTCTGGATTTCGATCGTCTTGCCCGCCGCCGCCTTGACGATGTCGCCGGGGCGCTGCGCCTTGCCGTCCGGCATGTTCTCTACCAGACCGACAAGGCCAACGACATTTGACCTCGACTTTCGTCGCGCCAGCGCCGTCATCGCGCCGACTACGGCGGCGGAACCGCCCATGTCGCCCTTCATGTCCTGCATGCCGAGCCCCGGCTTCAGCGAAATCCCACCCGTATCGAACGTCACGCCCTTGCCAATGAGGGCGACAGGGGCAGATTTTCTGTCCTTCGATCCCATCCAGCGCATGACGCACAGTCGGGATCCGATTTCGCTCCCCTGCCCCACGCCCAGCAACGACCCCATACCGAGCTTGGTCATGGCCGGAACGTCCAGCACTTCGATTTCGAGACCGAGTTCCGAGAGTTCCTGGATGCGGAGCGCATAGCTTTCCGGATGCAGTATGTTGGGCGGTTCAGAAACGAGGTTGCGCGCCAGCTCGACGCCCTCGGCTTTCGCGGCCAGCGGGCCATAGTCGGATCGAGCGCCGGCGGCGGACGAGGTAACGACCGTGACAACGGCGAGGGTCGGTTTCTTCTCGGCCTTCAGCGTCAGGCGGTACACGTCAAAACGATAGGCGGCGAGCCGCGCTCCGAACGCCAGGTTGGCAGCCGCGGTGCGGTCCGGGGCGCCGACAATCGAGAGCGTCTTCGCCCCGCCGGTCAGAAGGCGTTTGACCAGTCCGCCTGCGGCTTTCTGCCAGCCGACATCCGTCGCGGCAGTCCGCTTGCCCATGCCGACCAGCACCACCCGGGAGGCGTCACTCCAGTCCGGCGCTAGAAACTCCAGCGCCTGCCCGGCTGATCCCTTGAACGGGCTGACGGTCATGGCGCGGCGGAATGCGGCTTCAGCCGCCGAATCAACGCTGTCGCCGAACTCGACACCGCTTTCTCCTTCGAACGCGAAGTAGGCGAACGCGTCGCCTGCGGGCTCGGCTGAGAACTTGATCTGCATGGGAGTGTTTTGATCCTGCGATTGGACTACGGAGAGGCATCGACGTACTGGTTCAGGCCCGCTAGCACTCTGGCGGCGGTCCGTTGATCCATGGGCGCCGCGCCGGCTTCAGGTTTTGGATGTCAGGGTTTCAACGGTATATCTTCCAGAACGTTTTGAAGACCCTGCTGGCGATCGTCGGTGGACTTGCGCTCATCGCGCTCCTCACGCAGGGCCTATCGCAGATAGACCTGATCGTCGAGAATCGCCAGTCGCTGCTGGTTTACCTGTGGGTCTCGGCGCTGGCGGCGCCCCAGATCATTTCCCTCCTGATGCCGATCGCGCTGTTTGTCGCGACGGCGGCAGCCCTCAACATCTCCCACCGGGAGAACGAGATTGTGGTCGCTCAGGCCTCCGGAATGTCCAACTGGGGCGTCGCTTCCCCGGTGCTGAGGCTCGCCGTGCTCGCCGCAGTCCTCCATCTTGGCCTCAATCTCTGGGTTCAACCGGCGGCTTACCGCGAAATGCGCGCAACCGTATCGAGCGCTTCGACCGACCTTGCCGCCTCGCTCGTGAAGGCAGGAGCATTTGTCCAGCATTCTGACGGCCTCACGACATTCGCCCGCGAGGTGAACGGATCAGAACTGCGTGACCTTCTGGTGAGCGATTCGCGAGATCCGACGGCCGTCATCACCTATATAGCAAAGTCCGGCTACATCGCGGAGATGGAGGGCATACCGGCCATCGTGATGCGCGATGGCCATGCCCAGCAGATCGGGGCCAACGGCGCGCTTGAAACGCTGGAGTTCGAACAATCGACGTTCGACCTGGCTCCGTTCGTCGATGATCAGAAGGCAATCATCCTGAAGGAGTCGGACCGCTATCTGCCTGAACTCTTTTATCCGGACATGACCAACTACTACGACAACGCCAATGTCGACCGGCTGTTCGCCGAGGGTCATGCGCGCATCGCAGCGCCATTGTTGAACGTGGCGATGGCTTTGCTGGCCATCTACGCCGTGCTCGGCGGGGATTTCAGCCGGCGCGGATACGCGTTGCGCATAGGCTTCGCCTCGGCCGCTGCGGTGGCGCTCCGGATGGCTGCTTTCGGCGCCACCTCAGCAGGGCAGGACGCCGCCGTCCTGAATGTCTTGCAATACGCCATCCCGGTGGGAAGCATCCTGGTCCTGTCGATCCTATATTTCGCGGCCCGAAAGCGCGTGAAGCGACCCAGGCGGACATCCGTCACGGCCCTGTCGCCAGGGCTGGCGCGCTGACATGGTGATCGCCGGACGCATTCAACGCTACATCTTCAGGGAAAGCCTGTCCGGGCTGCTACTCACGCTCTGCATCATCGTTCTCGCCATCCTGCTGGTGGATGTCGTCGAACAGCTGAGGACCATCGGCAGCAGGACCGAGATTGGCGTCGCCACCGCCTTCCAGCTAACACTGCTCAAAACGCCTGGACTCATTCTTGAAACTCTGCCCTTCGCCATGCTCGTCGGCTCGATCATGACGTTCTCGCGCTTCAGCCGGCGCAGTGAAATCCCGGCGATCCGAGCGGCCGGCGTTTCAGGTTGGCGATTTCTGGGCCCGACAATCGTGCTCGCCCTGCTGACCGGCGGCCTGATGGTGACCGTCATCGATCCCATGGCGACCCGGCTCAATCAGGAATTCGAAACGCGACGCAGCCAGATCCTCAACACGCGGTCATCAGCGGCGATCGCGGCCAGCGGAGGCGTCTGGCTGAGCCAGGGTGATATTGAGGCCACCGGCGGCGCCGGCGCGGGCGACCAATCGGTCGCGGAAGCTAATCCGGACGGCCAGGCGATAATCTCGGCCCGTAGGGTGGTTGGGCGAGCCCAGGCGCTTGAGGAGGTCACATTCTTTTACTTCCGGCCCGGCCCGGGTGGGCCGACCGACCGCGAATTCACACACCGCATCGATGCAAGGCGAGCTGTCCTGGTCCCGGGATTCTGGCAGCTTGAGGGTGTCGTGGAAAACCGCTTCGGCGGAGATGTACACCGACAGGAGTTACTTGCCCTTCCAACCAACCTGCAGCCGAACACCCTTCTGTCGCGGTTCGCTTCCTCCAAGACGATTCCGTTCTGGGACCTGCCGCGCTTTATCGCCGAGACCCGCAGCGCCGGCCTCGAGGTCGATCAGTATGTCCTCAAACTGCATACGCTGCTGGCGACGCCTTTCCTGATGGTCGCGATGGCCTTGATCGGCGCCGTCGTCTGCCTGCGCCTCGCGCGGTCGGGGGGGCTTTCACGATTGATCGGACTGGGCGCTGTCTTGGGCTTCATCCTGTTTTTCGCGACCCGGATGGCTGCGGGCTTGTCAGCCTCGGGCGCTACACCGCCCGAGGCTGCCGCGTGGTGTCCGCCGCTTTTTGCACTGTTCGCCGTCCTCGCCTTCATAGCGCACGCGGAAGACGGATGACGTTGCTGCGGGGGCGGTCGATGCGAAGGTCCGGCCGACTCTCCAGAATTTAATTCCTTGCGGCCGGAAAACCGGTTTGATTACAGGCGTTTCGCGGCAAAGTTGGAGTCCCGGTCCGCTCTGGACGGCTTGTCCGCCTTCCCGTATCGGTTTGACGGCCTGACAACCGTGCGCAGCGGCTGGGCGAGGGAGAGTGTATGTGTTGCGGCTGACCTGCCTCGCCTCGACCATGTTCGCGCTGTCTGGTTTTGTGGCCCATGCGCAGACACCCGTGGATGCAGCCGCGCCGACAACCCCGGCCGAGGCAGGCGATGATGACGTGCTGCTGCGGGCGCGAATCGTTACCGAAGACCGTAAGAATGAGACCCTGATTGCCGAGGGCGATGTCGAGGTGCGTGTAGGCGACCGCGTCCTCCGGGCTGACCGGCTCGTCTACAACCGGGCCAACCAGACCATGCGCGCGCAGGGCAAGGTTCAGATCACGGACGAAACCGGGTCTATCCAGTTCGCGGACGAAATCGAGGTGGATGATGGGTTCCGGAACGGCTTCGCCACGCGCTTTTCCATCCGGCTGAGCGAGAATGCGATCGCCACGGCCTCCTCCGCCATCCGCACCGACGGTGTCCGCAATTCGCTGGAGCAGGTGATCTACACCGGATGCCCGATATGCGAGAAGGGCGAGAGCACGAGCCCCACCTGGTCGCTGCGGGCGCGGCGCGCCGTGCAGGACCAGGAAACCCAGATGATCACCTACCAGGACGCCGTCCTGGAGATCAAAGGCGTCCCGGTTCTCTACGTGCCGTATTTCGCCCACCCCGATCCGACGTCGGAACGGCGCACCGGGCTGCTGACGCCCGATCTTGGCGTCTCGTCGAAGCTGGGGCCGTTCTATGAGCAACCCTACTATATCGCGCTGTCGCCCTCTCAGGACCTGACGCTCAGCCCGCTTCTATCGACCAACGTCAACCCGCTGCTGAAGGTGCTCTACCGCAAGAAGTTTTTCTCGGGCTATGTCGAAGCAGACGGCAGCTTGACCTATGAAAGCGATTTCGACAGCGACGGAACCAAGTTCGGCGAGAAGGCGTGGCGCAGTCACCTCTACAGCTTCGGCAAGTTCGACATAAACCAGACCTGGGACTGGGGTTTCGGAGTGGAACGCCAGAGCGACGATCTGTACGACCTGCGCTACGACATCGATGGCGAGGACGACCGCCGAGGCCTGTTCTCCAGCCAGCCGCGGCAGCTCCTAAGTCAGGTCTACACGACCGGTCAGCAGCAGGACTTTTACGTCGAAGCGGGTGTTTTGAGCTTTCAGGGCTTGCGCGCCTTCGACGATGACGCGGAATTCCCCACGGTCGCGCCAATGCTGTTCGGGCAGAAAGTCTTCGACCTCGGCAGGAACGGCCAGATCGCGACCGACATCAGCGCCGTCGGGCTTTTCCGCGACAGCCCGGAAACTCTGCCCAATGGCGACATCACGCTGGACAGCGCCCGCGCGACGGCCTCCGCCGATTGGGGTTCCCAGTACATATTTGGACCAGGACTCGTGATCGAACCATTCGCTCTCGGGCGCGGAGACATCTACCGCATCGACGATGCCGGAGTGGCGGGTTCGAGGAACATTTCGCGCTTTCTGGGAGTTGCCGGGACCCAGATAAGCATGCCCTTCATTCGCCGGGGCAAGTCTGTAGACCTGCTTGTCGAACCGATCGCGATGGTGGCCTATGGCACGGACGACGCCAACAAGGACAATATTCCCAATGAGGACTCGCTGCTTTTCGAGGCGGACGAGTCCAACCTCTTCAAGCCGAACGCGGTCTCGAACTACGACCTGTGGGAAGGCGGCGGCCGCGCAGCTCTGGGCCTCAGCGCGACGGCGCGGTTCGGCGATGGGGTTGAACTCTCGGGTGTCGTCGGCCGCCGATGGCGCGAGAACGCGGATCCGGCCTTCAATCAGCTGAGCAACCTGTCGGGCGAGAAGTCCGATTACGTGGCCTCCGTCAAAGCAGACATCGGTAGCGCATTGCAGGCCGGAGCGCGGATGCGCTTCAACGATGATCTCACCGTCAAGCGTCTGGACATCGACGCCACGGCGAACGTCTGGCGCATCCGGGGCAATGCGCGCTACTTCAAAATCGCTGAAAATGCTGCGGGCATCGAGGATGAGGGCATCATCCTGAACGGAGCGATGCGCTTCACGGACAGGTGGTCGGCAATCTTCCAGCAGCAGCGGAACATCACCGATTCCCGCGACATACGGCTCTCCCTGGGACTCGCCTATCAGGACGAATGCTCCTTTTTTGCTATCTCCTACGAGCGGTCGGGCGCCATAGACCGGACGCTCGGACCCTCGGACTCGATCAAGTTTCAGTTCGTGCTGACAGGTCTTGGCGGTGTGTCGCCCGATGAACTCGACTGACATTGAACGGCGTTGCGTCGTTGCGCGGCGCCCAAACGCCTCGCTATTGTGGAAGGTGTGAGGCTATACGGCGGATCGCGGTCATCTTTTCGCCATCGGCCGCCCGGCAAGGTGACCTTATGAAAAGAGTGTTAGCGACCTGTCTTGCGGCGACGCTTGTCCTGGCAGGACACGCTGCATCACAGCAGGCTGCCATTGCGCCAGCGCCGAGTCAGCCGGGCTCTGATCAGGAACTTCCAGCCGTGCGGGTCCCCGCTCCGGTGGAGACGTCGCCGGCGCCCTTAACGGCTCCTTTCCCGGCGGCGGGCGCTGCTACCGGCAGTCGGGGCCAGGCGGTCGAAGGCGTCGCGGTGCTGGTCAATGATGAAGTCATCTCCTATTCCGACGTGCGCAACCGCGCGCAGCTCATCCTATTGAGCCTGGGCGGCGGACAGCCTGACGAGGCCACGTTGCTCGAAGCCCAGCAACGAGCGATTGAAAGTCTTATCGAGGAAAAGCTCCAGGTTCAGACGTTTCTCGAACTCGTCGAAGATGGCGAGATCGGGGACGACGAGATCGACCAGGAGATCGCGGGCATCGCCCAGCAGAATGGCGTACCGGCGGAACGATTCATCGCCGATCTGCAGACGCGGGGCGTCGGCGCGCAGACTTTGCGTGAACAGGTCAAGGCTGACATCGCGTGGAACAACATCGTTCGCGGCCGCTTCGCCCGGCAGGTCCGGGTGTCGGAACTGCGCGTCAACGAAATGCTCGGACGGCTGACGGGAAGTTTGGGCAAGCCGCAATATCGGCTCGCCGAAATATTTCTTTACGCCCCGGACGTCGCCTCGCGCGAGAACGCCAAGGCCCGCGCCGAAACCCTGCAGCGCCAGATCGAGCAGGGAGCCCCGTTTGAGGCGGTCGCCCAGCAGTTCTCGGCGGCGCCCTCCGCCTCGGCCGGCGGAGATCTTGGTTGGCTTACACCAGCCGACATGCGCGCAGAGGTGCTCGCAGCGGTTGAGGGCTCGTCGGCGCCCGCCTTCCTGCCTCCGATCGAGACAGAGGGTGGCGTCTACCTTTACGCCCTGCTGGGCAAGCGCGAACCAGCCAATCCCAACGAAGCGACGCTGAGCCTCAAGCAGATCGTCGCGCGCGGGGACGATGCAGCCGTCTTGTTGGCGCAGGCCAAGGGTCGTACCAGGACGTGCGCTGATGTCGCGGCCACCGTGGAGGCCATCGACGGCTTGTCGGCGGTCGACCTCAACGAAGTCGCTCTCTCGGGCATGGCGGAGAATTTCCGCGCGGCGCTGCAGCCCCTGGAGGCTGGCGGATCGACCGATGTCATCGACATAAGCAACGGCAAGGCGGTGCTTTACGTGTGCGACCGCGCCTCCGCCAGCTCCGAAATGCCGACGCGCGAGCAAGTCCGTTCGCGGCTGTTCGACACAGAAATCACAATGCTCGCCGACCGCTATCTGCGCGATCTGAAGCGCGAGGCGACCATTATCCGGCGCTAACTTGAAACATGGGTTTGCTCGTGTGGCCAAGGTTCAGAAGTTCGCAGACCGGCTGCGGCGCGATCGAGCGAACTTCCGTATCGCTCCACTAGGATGACGACGACTGCCCCACTGGCTGTGTCGATGGGTGATCCTGCGGGCGTTGGACCCCTGATTGCGTGGCGCGCTTGGGCGGCCCGTAAGACAGGTCAGCGACCCTTCTATGTCATCGGCGGCGCCGATGTTATGCAAGCTGCTCGCACGACAGCCGGGATCGACGCTCCAATCAGGCGCATTGAAAAGCCAGCCGACGCCGCAGACGCGTTCGACGACGCTCTGCCGCTGTTTGCCATCGACTGCCCCGCAGTGACGGCCGGCCGACCCGATCCAGCGACCGCGCCCGCCATCACAGGCGCCATTCGTCTCGCGGTCGAACACGTTGTGTCAGGAGCGGCCGCCGCCCTCGTCACCAATCCCATCTCGAAGGCCATGCTCTACAGTGCCGGTTTCCGGCATCCCGGCCACACGGAGTACCTCGCTGATCTTGCCGCCACGGGAGCGATCGCGCCTCGCCCTGTCATGATGCTGGTGGGGGGCGGTCTGCGGGTGGCGCTGGCGACGATCCACAGACCGCTCGCCAGCTTGCCCCTGGCGCTGACCGCAGAGTTGATCCTGGATGTCGGACGAATCGTCGATGCGGCGCTGACACGCGATTTCGCCATATCCCATCCCCGAATCGGTCTGTGCGGCCTCAATCCCCATGCAGGCGAGGGAGGATCGATGGGTCGGGAAGAAATCGACATCATCAATCCAGCCGCCGCCCGACTTCGTTCCGCCGGCGTCGATATCAGCGACGCCCGGCCCGGCGACACGATTTTCCACGAAGCGCTGCAGGGCCGCTTCGACGCCGTCATTGCGATGTACCACGATCAGGGCCTTATCCCGGTCAAGACGCTCGACCTGTGGGGCGGCGTCAACGCTACGCTCGGCCTGCCCTTTATCCGGACTTCGCCTGACCATGGCACGGCCTACGACGCCGCCGCCGCCGGCTCGGCCAGACCCGACAGCCTCATCGCGGCGCTGTCGCTCGCCGACCGCATGGCGCTCGCGCGGACCGCTTCGAGTTGAACGGTCTCACACCTGGCGCCCCGCGCAAATCGCTCGGTCAGCACTTCCTGTTCGACCGCGATCTTCTTCGCCGGATCGCTCTCGCCGCCGGACCCATCGATGGCCGCACCGTGGTCGAGATCGGTCCCGGACCCGGCGGGCTTACGCGCGCACTTCTGGAAGCCGGCGTCGGAATACTGATCGCTGTTGAGACCGACGAACGCTTTGCGGCCGGCCTGCGCGATTGGCCCGAAACCCTCGACGGCCGCCTTGTCGTCCATACTGCGGATGCGCGCGAAGTTGATGAAGCAACTCTCATCATGTCGGCAGGAGGCCGCCTGCCCGCGATGATCGTCGCCAACCTTCCCTACAATGTCGGCACACCCTTGCTGGTGCGATGGCTGAAGTCTGGCGCCCATTCGGGCGAGCCCTGGCGAGGCGTGATGGTGCTGATGTTCCAGAAGGAAGTCGCGCTGCGCATCTGTGCCGCGCCCGGTGACGAGCACTATGGCCGCCTCGCCGTCTTGACCCGCTCCTCGATGCGGCCCCGGATCGCCATGACGCTGCCGCCCGGAGCTTTTCGCCCGCCGCCCAAAGTTGATAGCGCCGTAGTGGTCCTTGAGCCGTTGGCCGAGGCGGACGCGTTCCCGGATGCGGATGGGTTGGAGATTGTCGCGGCTGCGGCGTTCAACCAGCGCCGCAAGATGCTGCGGTCCAGTCTCAAGGCTTTGGCCGCGACCGCCGGAACGACCGCCGACGCGCTGCTGTCGAAGAGCGGCATCGAGGCGACACGGCGCGCCGAAACGCTCACGCAGGCGGAGTTCCGGTCGCTGGCGCTGGCCTGGCGGCAGGCATCGTCAACTTGAAACCTGCGACGCAAATCGTCCGCGTCCCATGGGAACCAGGTTGCTCAGCTAGCCAGACCCGAATCTTTAAGCAGTTGATCGACCATGCGCCCCAGCGAAGCGCGCGCCCGTCGCGTGCGTTCAGCCATCAGGATGGCGCGCAGCTCCGTGAACGCGCTATCGAGATTGTCGTTTACGATCGCATAGTCATACTCGCCCCAGCGCAATATGTCCTGTCCCGCCCCGGCGAGCCGTCCCGCCACGGTCCTGGGTTCGGCGCCAGGCCGACCCTCCAGGCGATGTTTCAGCTGCGCGATCGAAGGCGGCAAGATGAAGACCGATACCACGTCACCGGGCCGGATCGTCTTGAGGGCGCGGGCGCCCTGCCAGTCGACGTCGAACACGACGTCTGTGCCGCTCACCAGCCGCGTTTCAACCTCGCTGCGAGGTGTGCCGTAGTAGTTATCGAAAACCTTGGCCCATTCGATGAACTCGTCGCGGTCGATCATTTCCTCGAACTGCGCGGCGGACCTGAAATGATAGTCGATGCCGTCGGCCTCGCCTGGCCGTATGGGACGCGTCGTGCCCGAAATCGACAGCTGCACGCCCGGGACCTCGGTGATCAGCCGGCGGCACAGGGTCGTCTTCCCGGCCCCCGACGGACTGGAAATGACAAACATGACCCCACGCCGGGGCCTGCCGCTTGAGGATGCTTCATTCGACATTCTGGACCTGCTCCCGGAACTGGTCGATCGCAGACTTCAGAGACAAACCCACATTCGTCAATTCCAGGCTAGCTGATTTCGAGCACAGCGTATTGGCCTCCCGATTGAGTTCCTGACACAGGAAATCAAGTTTCCGGCCGGCTGCATCGGGGGCCGTCAAGAGGCGCCGCGCCGTTTCGACGTGCGCGCCCAGCCTGTCGAGTTCCTCCCGGATATCCGCGCGCGTGGCCAGCAGGCCTGCCTCCTGTGCGATCCTGTCCGCATCGACCGAACCCTGCTTGCCAACCAGTTCCACCAATCGCGCCTGCAACCGGTCTCGCACCAGGGCTGGCTGCAACGCCGCCAGGTCTCCGGCCCGCACCACGTCCATTGCGATCTGGTCGAGCAAGGACTGGAACAGCTTCAGCAGGGTGTCGCCCTCGTCCGCCCGGGCCGCCTGGAGGGCGTCGAAGGCGCGGTCGAGGCCGGCGAGCACTTGTTGTCCAATGGCCTCGTCGGCCGATGGCGGCAGGCGAGATCCGGCGCGCAGCAGTCCCGGCGCCGCCAGCAATCCTTCAAGCGTCGGCGTTCCGAGCCCGGATTGACGAGCCAGCCGGATGAGCCGGTTCAGTTCGCGCCTGGCGACGATGACGCCTTCCGCCTCCCGGGCAAAATCGATGCGCAGCTGCACCTGCAGGCTGCCGCGCTGGAAGCGCTCCTTGGCGCGCTTGCGAGCCTCGAACTCGACTGCGTCGAAGCCGGGCGGCGTTGACACCCTCACGTCGAGGGACTTGCCGTTGACGGATCGCGCCTCCCAGGACCACGCTCCCCACGGCGCCTGGCCCTGCGTCCGGCCGAAGCCCGTCATTCCCCGGATCATGGACGCCATCTTTCCCGCTAGTTGGAGACGGCAGCCGCTGGGTCGAGCGCTGCGTTCCTGGCCTCGATCTCCCGCAGATTCGAGACATTGCCGAGATGCTCGGCATATGAGGAGGAGAACGCATGTCCGCCGGAGCCGTCGGCGACAAAGAACAATGCATCGGTCACCGGAGGATTGAGGACCGCCGCGATCGCATCACGTCCCGGATTGCAGATCGGCGTCGGGGGCAGCCCGCTGATCTGATAGGTGTTCCAGGCATTCTTGCGGTCGATTTCGCTGCGCCGAAGCCCGTGCCCCAAGGGCTCGCCCCTCGTCAGGCCATAAATGATGGTGGGATCGCTTTCCAGCGCCATGCCCCGGCGCAACCGGTTGACGAAGACGGCCGCCACGAGGGGTCTCTCGCTGGCGATACCGGTTTCCTTTTCAACCACCGACGCGAGGATAACAGCCTCCTCGGCGGTGTCGAATGGCAGGCCCGGCTGACGGTTCGGCCACAGCTCGGCAATCAAGGCCTGCTGTGACGCGATCATCCGTGCGACCACCGACTGACGGCTTTCGCCGCGCTGAACCATGTAGGTGTCGGGCAGCAGTACTCCTTCGGCGGGCGTTACCTCCGAAAGCTCTCCGGTCAGGATTGGTTCCTCCGCCAGCCGGCGCAGGATCATGGCGCTTGTCAGACCCTCAGGCGCCGTCACCGCATGGAAGACAACCCGGCCGGCGACCATCTGGTCGATGATGTCCTTGAGACTGGCGCCGGAGTCGATCGCATATTCGCCCGCCTTGAGCCGTGGGGCGGTCCGAGTGAGACGGACGGCGATGCGAAACGGCAGATCGTCCTCGATGGCGCCGACTGCGGTCAACTTGTCAGCGATCGTCCGCACGCTGGAACCTGGCTCGACGATGACCGTGCGCATCGACCCGCTGGCTGTCGTTGGCCCCTCGGAGGCGTAACTTTGCCGCCCATAGAAGTAAGCCCCAACGCCTACGGCGACGCCAAGCAGGATGAGAAGTCCGACAATCTTGAAGAACGCGCTCACGACGCCTCCGCTTTCCTCGGCGCCTTGTGTCAATCAGGCCGACGGTCTTAGTCGAGCTGCTTCAACACCAAGGCCGCGTTTGTGCCCCCGAAGCCAAACGAATTCGACAGCGCCGCGCGCACTTTTTTCCTGACTGCGGTGTGCGGAATGAGATTGAGCGGCGTCTCGAAGCTCGGATTGTCGAGATTCAGCGTTGGCGGCAGAATGCCGTCGCGGATAGCCAGTGCGCAGAAAGCTGCTTCCACGGCGCCCGCAGCGCCTAGTAGATGACCGATCGCCGACTTGGTTGAGGAAAGGTGGGTTCCGGCCGCAGACTTGCCGAGCACCCGCTCGACCGCCCGCACCTCGATTTCGTCGCCGGCGGGCGTCGATGTGCCATGCGAATTGACATAGTCGATTTCGGACGGATCAAGCCCCGAGCGTTGGAGCGCAGTGCGCATCGCGCGTTCGCCTCCATCACCTGTCTCGTCAGGAGAAGTGATGTGATAGCCGTCACCGGACATTCCGTACCCGACGACTTCCGCATACATCTTGGCGCCGCGCGCCTTGGCGTGTGCATACTCTTCGAGCACGACGACGCCCGCGCCTTCGCCCATCACGAAGCCGTCGCGATCCTTGTCATAGGGGCGCGAGCCCTTCTCGGGCGCATCGTTGTAGGACGTCGACATGGCGCGGCAGGCGACGAACCCCGCCACCCCGATCCGGCACACCGAGGCCTCGGACCCGCCAGCTAGCATCACGTCCGCATCGCCGAGCTGGATCATCCGGGTCGAATCGCCGATGGCGTGCGCTCCCGTCGCGCAGGCCGTGACCACTGCGTGATTTGGGCCCTTGAGGCCGTACTTGATCGAGATCTGTCCTGACGCCAGGTTGATCAGCGCACTCGGGATGAAGAAGGGACTTATCTTGCGCGGCCCTTTTTCATGCAGGTCGATAGCTGTCGCGGCGATCGTGGCGAGACCGCCGATTCCTGATCCGATGGACACACCGGTTCGGACACGATCTTCATAACTTTTCGGATTCCACCCGCTGTCGGCGAGCGCCTCGTCCGCCGCCGCGATGGCGTAGAGGATGAATTCGTCGATCCGTCGCTGCTCTTTCGGCGAGACGACCTTGTCGGGATCAAAAGATGCGGGATCGCCGGCACGCCCGCCTCCGCGACCCGTGACCCACGGAACCTGACCGGCGATCTTGCAGGCGAGATCGGAGGTATCGAACGTATCGATCCGGGCGAGGCCGGACTTGCCGGCGATCAGGTCCCGCCACGTCGCTTCGCGACCATTCGCTAGCGGAGTCACAAGCCCGATCCCGGTAATGACGACGCGACGCATCAAGGCTCTCGCGTTTCCGGGTTCAACGATCAGACGCGTTCGTTGATGAAGCGGACAGCGTCGCCGACCGTTCCGATCTGCTCCTGTACATCGTCGGGGATCTCGATCCCGAATTCCTCTTCGAACGCCATCACCAGCTCGACCAGATCGAGGGAGTCGGCTCCCAGATCATCAATGAAGCTGGCCTTCTCGTTGACCTTCTCGGCATCGACTTCGAGCCGTTCGACCACGATCTTCTTAACGCGCTCGACCACGTCGGACATATCATTCCCTTCCAGTATCGGGCCGCGGGCGCCTGCGGGCCCGGACCATCCGTTTGCGGCGCTACCACGCCTGAAATTTATTGACCATAGGCGCGACCGAAGCTGCAAGCCCTAGATCATCGCCATTCCGCCATTAACATGCAAAGTCTGACCTGTAATGTAAGCGGATTCATCGCTCGCGAGATAGACCACAGCGGCCGCGATGTCGGCCCCCGACCCCAGCCTGCCTGCGGGAATTGTCTTGAGCAGCCCAGCCTTCTGATCGTCCTTCAGCGCATCGGTCATGGGCGTCGCGATGAAGCCGGGGGCGACGCAATTGACCGTGATGTTCCGGCTTGCGACCTCGGCTGCGAGCGACTTGGTGAATCCGATCATGCCGGCCTTTGACGCCGCGTAATTGGTCTGGCCGGCGTTTCCGGTGACGCCGACCACTGATGTGATCCCGATGATCCGCCCATGCCGCCGTTTCATCATTCCGCGCATTGCAGCGCGCGCCAGGCGGAAATAGGCGCCGAGGTTGACGTTGAGCACGCTTTCCCAGTCTTCGTCTTTCATCCTCAACAGAAGGCCATCCCTGGTGAAGCCGGCGTTGGACACCAGGATGTCGAGCCCTCCGAGCGCTTCTTCGGCTTGGCCCACCAGTCCCGCCGTCGCCGCAGCATCGGAAAGGTTGCAGGGCAGGATAACGGATGCGCCGTCAATGCGCGCCGCCGTTGCCTCCAGCGCATCGACGCGGGTTCCCGACAGTGCGACTCGCGCGCCTTGGGCCGCCAGCATCTCCGCGATCGCCGCCCCGATGCCGCTGGATGCGCCCGTGACGAGTGCGAGACGGCCTGACAAGTTGAACATCCACTAAACCTCTTAACCGCCTTCCCCGCGCGGGCGGGGACACAGTCCGCGCAAGCTTCAACCCAGGCTCCGGGCGAACGTTTCAAGATCGACCGGCGCATTCAGCGCTGTCGTCTCGGCGCCCGGAGCGATGCGCTTGATCATGCCAGACAACTGCCTTCCGGCGCCAACCTCGACGAAACGCATGACCCCGCCACCGCCCTGGTCAGACGACAGCGCCATCCACTGCACGCTCTCGCGCCACCGCACCCGGCCCGTGACCTGTTCCACCAGCAGACGCCGGATCTGATCTGGAGCTGAAACCGGCCGCGCCGTGACGTTGGCGACCAGCGGAACCGAAGGCGCGTTGATCTCTGTCGCCGCCAGCGCCGCTTCCATCGCCAGAGCCGCCGGCGCCATCAAGGGCGAGTGAAAAGGCGCCGACACCGACAGGGGAATCGAGCGCACGCCTCTTTCCTTGCCGGCGGCGATCGCCGCGTCGACTCCGGCTTTTGTCCCCGATATCACGACATTGCCGACATTGTTGTCATTGGCGACGACCACCACGCCCGCGTGCGACCCTTCAAGGGCGATGGCTTCGGCGGTAGCGACATCGACCTTGCCGATCAACGCAGCCATGGCGCCCTCTCCCACTGGCGCTGCCGCCTGCATGGCCTCGCCGCGCCTCCGCAGCAGTCGAGCAGCATCGGTGATCGCAAGCGACCCCGCGGCCGCGAGCGCGCTGTATTCCCCCAGCGAATGCCCCGCCACAAACGCCGCGTGCGCTGCTTTCACCTCGAACTCCATCTCCAGCGCCTTCATGGCGGCAAGGCTAACCGCCATCAGCGCCGGCTGGGCGTTGGCGGTGAGGGTCAGTTCCTCGATCCGTCCGCCCCAGATGAGCGCCGACAGCTTCTCGCCGAGAGCTGCGTCGATCTCCTCAAACACCGTCTTCGCCGCCGGAAACGCATCCGCCAGATCCTTGCCCATGCCCACCGCCTGCGCGCCCTGGCCCGGGAAGATGAAGGCGAAACAGTTCATGTCGGTCCCGAAGATGAGGCTTCGCAAGCAATTTTCTAGGAATTCGGACCCGAACGCGCAAGGCCGCTTGCCGGAAAGAGCATCGGGGTTGATTCCCCCGTGTATTCGGGTATCTACCCACCTCGCAATGAGCGGCGGTCCCAAGACCCATAAGGGTGCGCGGGATCCATCGTCGGCAGACCGCCCTTCGGCCTGCCGGCGCCGCCGCTCGCGGAAGGGATGAAAAATGGCTCTCTACGAACACGTGGTCGTGACCCGGCCCGATATCTCGCCCCAGCAGGTCGAAGCGCTGGTCGAGGACATCACCAAGATCGTCACCGAAAAGAACGGCAAGGTCGGGAAGACCGAATACTGGGGCCTTCGCAATCTGGCCTATCCCATCAAGAAATCGCGCAAGGCGCACTACTCGCTCCTCAACATCGAAGGCGTCGGCGACATCATGCACGAGGTCGAACGGCGTCACCGCATCAACGAGGACGTCCTGCGTTTTCTCACTGTGAAGGTGGACGAATTCTCCGAGGAAGCCTCCCCGGTAATTGCCCGCAAGGACCGCGACGATCGCGGCAAGCGGCGCGACCGCGACGAGGGCGGCGGCGGATTTGGCGGGGGCGGATTTGGCGGGGGCGGTCGTGACCGCGACGATCGCGGCC
>JAWXBJ010000114.1:0-16589 GCA_034439955.1 Alphaproteobacteria bacterium | reverse complement strand
GGCGGTAGAATGGGAGGGGACGGCGTCACGCCTCCGCCTCCTCCGCCGCCCCCCGAGCATGCCACGGAACCTGCCGCGAGCGACACGAGCAATGCGGCGCGGACGATTTTGGCGACCGACGGGCCGGCGCCGCTGGGTGGGCTCATGGGCGCGTTCTCCCGTTCGACAGTCCCGCCGTGTCCCGCGAAGATACTTGCCTGTCGCTCGGGAGTGGTCAATCACGGTATCGCGGCGCAGGGCGGCGCCGGGCGTATTCGGGAAGTGCACACGGACAATGTTCGACGTCGATGCGGTCGTTGCAGGCGCCGGTGCGGTGGGACTGGCCTGCGCTGCGGCGCTCGCCCGGCGCGGCGACAGCGTGCTGGTTGTGGAGGCGGCCGGCGCCATCGGGACGGGCGTTTCGGCGCGCAACAGCGAAGTCGTTCATGCCGGGATGTACTATCCGAACGACAGCCTGCGCCGCCGGTTCTGCGTCGAGGGCAGGCGGCTTCTGTACGCCTATCTTGCAGAGCGCGGCGTCGCCCACAAGAAGCTGGGCAAGCTGATCGTCGCGACCCGCGAGGACGAGATCGCGCAGGTCGAGGCCATTCATGTTCGCGGGCTCTCAAACGGCGTCGAGGCGCTTGAGATGATCTCCGGCGCGCACGCTCGCGCAATGGAGCCCAACCTGTCATGCGTCGCGGCGCTCTGGTCTCCGGAGACGGGAATACTCGACAGTCACGGATACATGCTGGCGTTGCAGGGCGAGATGGAGGATGCCGGCGGGGCCATCGCGTTCCTCGCTCCGGTGGGGCGGGTGAGCCCCCATTCCGCCGGCGGTTTCCGAGTTTCTGTCGGGGGAGAGGCGCCAGCCGAAATTCAGTGTCGGCTGTTTATCAACAGCGCGGGGTTGCAGGCCCAGTCCGTCGCGCAAAGCATAGAAGGCTATGATCCCGCGTTGATCCCGAAGCTAACCCTGGCGAAAGGGAGTTATTTCGGATGCCTCGGCCGGGCGGCTTTCTCCCGGCTCATCTACCCCGCGCCTGTCGAGGGCGGGCTGGGCGTCCATGTGACGCTCGATCTGGGCGGCCGGATGCGCTTTGGGCCCGATGTCGAATGGCTGGGCGACGCGGATCCCGAAGCGGTCGATTACCAGGTCGATCCGTCGCGGGCCGACCGGTTCTATGCCGCCGTGCGCAAATACTGGCCCGGCCTCCCCGATGGCGCGATCACGACGGACTACAGCGGGTGCCGGCCAAAGCTGTCGGGACCCGGCGAGCCGGCGGCCGATTTTCGGGTCGATGGGCCGGAAGTCCATGGGATGGCCGGGCTGGTTCAGCTTTTCGGCATTGAAAGCCCGGGCCTGACGTCCTCTCCCGCCATCGCCGAGGAGGTGGCGCGCCGGCTGGCCTGAACCCGAACCAGCCCGAACCAGCCCAGCCCAGTATGCGGCGCAGGCCAGTTGCAAGCCCGGGCCGCATTGCTCTATCTGGCCTTCGGCGGACGGCCGTCTTGACCGCCTCCGGGATCATGCACGCGTGAGCGACCTTGTCGGACGATTGTTGCAGGGCGGCAGGGGCATTTGGCGCAAGGCGGCCCCGTATTCCGTGAGGTCGGCTATTCGCCCGCTGATTGCGGGCCTTGTGGAGCGCCGCGCCTTCGCGGGAATCGCCCGGCCAGAGCCAGCATGGAAACCTGGCCCCCTGGTCGTTTCGGGCCTGCTGCGGGAAACCAAGGGCGTCTCCCAGGCGGCGAGGCTCACTGTGCAGGCGCTTCAAACCGCCGGCTGCGAGCCTGTCTCCCACGACCTCCGCACCGCGTTCGAGGCGGGTCCTGGCGCGACAATGCGGTTGCCCACCGAGCGGGAGGGGGGCGTGTGGTTAATCCACTGCAACGCTCCAGAGGCCCTGAACGCTTTCGCATCGATCGACCCGGCAAGCTGGCGGGGGCGATACCGGATCGGATATTGGGCCTATGAACTCCCTATCAGCCCGCCTTCATGGTCGCGCGCTGCGAGGTTGTTTAGCGAAATCTGGGCGCCGAGCCATTTCGTCGCCGAGGCGCTACGCAAGGGCGGCGTCGCGACGCCGATCCGTGTCATGCCTCATCCCGTGGCGTTGGCCGCCGAAAGCGTCTCGCCTGAACGCGCCAGATTCGGCTTCGAGCCTGAAACGGTCTGCGTGCTGGCGATGGGTGATCTTCTGTCCAGCGCGACCCGCAAGAACCTGCTGGGCGCGATTGACATCTACTGCCGCGCCTTTCCGGAAGCGACCAGGAAGACCCGCCTTGTCGTCAAGGCGCTATCGACCGCCTCGCACCCGGCTTTTGCGTCCGCCGCGCGGGCCGCTGCGGCTGGCCGGCCGGACATCGACTTCTTGACCGAGGAACTACCCCAGAACGGCGTCCTCCAACTGATCGCCTCGTGCGACATCCTGCTGTCTCCCCACAGGTCGGAGGGTTTCGGATTGGCGCTGGCCGAGGCGTTCATGATGAATGTACCGGCCTTGGCGACAGGATGGTCCGGCAACATGGACTTCATGAAAGACATCCCTGAATTGCTCATCTGGTATGTCCTCAAGCCGGTTCGCGACCGGCATGGCGTTTATCGCGGGCGTGGACTGTCGTGGGCTGAGCCCGATGTCGCTGACGCCGCCGCAAAACTCAGGCTGCTGGCGCTTTCGCCGCAGATGCGCGGTCGCGTCGCCGAACTCGGTCGGCGATCTGTTGAGCGCCAGTCGTTGTCGTGGACGCGCGCCTGCCTCGACCAGACCGCGATCGGCTCGCTCGTGGAGACAAAGATTCCGGCCTGACATGCTACCGGAAGGTGTAGGACCGGTGCAGGAAAAAGCTGGAAAAGGCGGGGACCGCGACTCCGGCGAAGTGAGCGGCCTCGAAGGGGTGGAAGCTCCACCCGATCGCCGGCAGTACAATCCGGGCGAGGACCGTGCTAACCGCCCATGCGAGCGCGAGGCCCAGAAAATTCACCAGCGTGAACCGTACGATTCGCCGCCGCAAAGGCGTCGCGGGATTGGCGAAGAACAGGCGCTGAAACATGAGGAAGGCGACAACCATTCCAATGAGGTAAGCGAGGACGACGGCGGTCTCGAACGGCAATGCGATGTCGAGCAAGTAGCGTGCGACGAGGTTGGTTACAGCGGCGATCGACCCGGTCGCGACAAAGCGGGCGAACTCCCACAGCGTCCCACGCGTCCGGTTCTTGCTCAGCGCGGCGGTCACTGTGTCTGCCCGCTGAAGACGGCAGAAAACGCCCGCGTCACCACATCCGGTAGACCGAACGCCGCCAGTGCGAAGCTGGCCGCCAGCACGGCGCCCAAGGCCAAGCTCAACGGATCCCTGATCGCGAACGTCACCGGGTCATCATCCAGTTGCGCCCGGTTGGCAAGCAGCCACACGCGCATGAGCCAGAGGGAGAGCACGACCGGCCCCGTCCAGACGGCGCCGGGAAAAGCGTAGGCGTTCGCCGCCCAGGCCGAGTCGATGAGGTAGAGGACGAGAATGACGGGACAGGCGGTCGCCGTCGCGAGTCCGAGCCCGAGCGTCAGCGGTGCGTCCTCGGCGGTGTAGCCCCGATTGGCGACGACCCGCTCCCCGACCGCCGCCTTGCGGATGACCTCGACATGGCGCTTGGCAAGCGACAGCGAGACGAACAGGAACATCGAGAACACGATCAGCCACTGGGTCAGCGGGGTATCCGTCAGCACGCCCCCCATGAGAAGCCGCAGCGTGAACAGAAGGCCGAGCAGCATGACATCGACGAGCGGGGCGCGCTTCAGGACCAGCGAATAGGAAAGCGTGACGGCCAGATAGGCCGCCATGGTCAGGGCGAACGGGATCGACAGCATGGCGCCGCCCGCGAGGCCGGCGCCAATCATCAGGGGCGCAGCGACGAAGCCGTGCCAGAGCTTGATCCGGCCCGACGCGAAAGGGCGCATCTGCTTGGAGTGATGGCGCCGGTCGGCGTTGAGATCGAGCAGATCGTTCAGGATATACGTGCCTGACGCCAGAATTCCGAGCATCGGAAGGGCGATGAGGCAGGCCGTCATGGAGGCGGCGTCGGTCGCTTTCATGGCGAGAACGGGGGCCACGAAAATAAGGAGGTTCTTGGCCCACTGATGCAGTCGGAATGCCTTCCGCCAGGCTCCGAGCCCTGCATGCGGTCGTTCGAACGAGCGCCCGACAGCAACGCCCATCCGCTCGATCGCGCGTCGGCGGCGATCTCCTCCATCGACATGGGAAGCAACTCTGGCGGCTCTCCAGACCTTGAGATCCGCCGGACTGTCGCCAATGTATTCGAAGCCGTCGGGAAAGGCCGTCCGCAGGATATTCGCCTTGGCCTCGCCCTTGTTGTTGGTGACCCCGTCGCTGCCGATGGCGCGGTCGAAGACGCCGAACCGCGCGGCGAGGGACGTCACCACCGACTGGTCGGCCGCTGACACCAGCACGATCTCGCGGCCTTCCGTCCTCGCTTCGCGGCAATAGGCCAGAACGCTTTCGTTGACCGGCAGCATGTGGGTGTCGATGTCGGCGCCGCGCTGCAGCCGGGCTTTCACCTTGGCTATGGAGAAAGGCATCAGAACCAGCTGAAGAAGCGTCCAGAACGGCCGATTTCGCAGCCGGTCGGCGACCGCCTCGAACAGGGTGTCGGTCAGGAGCAGCGTACCATCGAGATCAACGGCCAGCGGCAACAGTCCGCGCCTGGGCGGGGCATCCGCGAGACGCGGCGGGGAAGTCCTGGGTTGTGTCATCCTGCTTCCCGTAGTTTGTCGGCCCGGCGCGGTTGGGGAGCGCCGGCTCGGTAACTGCCGGACAGTGCTCAATATTCTGTTGATAGACGACCGCCCCAACTTTCCGTCAATGCGCGAAGCAGTGGGCGAGTTGAAGACTGCCGGCGGACGATCTAAAGACCGGCTTGCCCTTGTGAGGGCGGGAGCGAGGTCGGGGCGTTGTCGGCGGCAATCCTGTGTCTGCTGTGGATTCTCTGGACGCCGCTCGCCTTCGCCGGCGGGCTTGCGTTCTCGCCCGTAGTCGGGCTTGCGGCGGTCGCGACGCTGCCCGGCGTCGCGAGGCGCCTGCGACCGAAGCTGTATATCATCGGCCTGCTGGCATTCCTGGCTTTCGCGGCGGCTTCAACCCTGTGGTCGCCGCGACCTTTCACGTTTATCGACATCAACCTCGCGGAGGGCGACTTCAATGTCCGCAGCGAGGTCGTTCGTGTCGCGCTGTTGATGGCGGCGCTTGGGGTTCTCCTCGCGGTCGCCGCGCGGCTCGATGGCGGGGCGCGGCGCCTGGTCTCGAGTATCGCCACCGGCGCGCTGCTGGTCCAACTGGCCGTCGTCGCAGCCCTAACCGTTTTCGAAACCCAGGCCCTGGAGCTGTTCTCGCCTCTCATGCCCAACAGCGGGGAGGGCGTGCAGAACATCTCGCGGAACAGCCTCATCATGGCGGTCGCGGCGCCAAGCTTGATCCTCGGGCTCGCGGAGAATCGCTCGCGCCCGGTCGCGATCCTTGTCGGTTTGTGCGTCGTGGCGGTGGAAGGCGCGATCCTCGCCGGGCGGGGCGTTCATGCCGGCCTGCTGGCGCTGGCGGCAGCCGGCGTCTGCGCGGCGATCGTTCGTCTGTTTCCGAAGCGCGGATTCCAGATCATCGCCGCCGGCATTGCGGTCCTTGTGATGACGGCGCCACTCGTCTTCGGTTACCTCGTTCGGGGAGCGGACGCCTCTTCCGCTACGAGCTCGGTGGATTTGCGGCTGGCGATCTGGAACCGGGTCCATGCAATCATCATGGAGAACCCGCTGTCCGGCGCGGGTCTGGGCGTCCTGCGGACCATCGACGAGACCATTCCGTCCGGAGCGTTCGCCGGAAATCTCCTTGTCCCGAATCACGCGCACAACATGGCGCTGCAGCTCTGGGCCGAGACCGGGGCCGTCGGTGCGTCCCTGCTGGCGCTCGCCATACTGCTCGCGGCCTGGCGGCTGCCGCCTCCAGCCGACCTGGGACGCGCGGCGCCACGCGTAGCGGCTCTCGCTGGGGCGATGACGGCGACAATCGTATCGTTTGATTTGTGGAACGAATGGTGGTGGGCGGTGGGCGGTCTCCTCGCGGTGCTGGCCGCCATTGTTCCGCGCGGAGGAGACAAAGCGTTCCCGGGCGAGGAGGCGCGGGAGACCGTTTTCGGCGATGGCGCAGATCGCGAAGTCGCGCCGGCCGCAGAGCCGGTGTCGGCGCAGGCTTCGGCGGAGACCGAGTCTGACCAGGACCCGGCCGGGCAGGTTCCAGCGATCGACGCGGGCAACAATTTCAATCTCCTCCGCCTGGTGTTCGCCGGCCTCGTCGTAGCCTATCACGTCGTCATCCTGTCGGGCGTCCCGGCCTGGTCGCCGGGGGTCATGCCGCTGGCCTACGCCGCCGAAGCCGGCGTGCAGGGTTTTTTCATCATGTCCGGCTATCTGGTCATGGGCAGTCTCGAACGGTCACGATCACTCGGCGGCTATGCCGACAAGCGAATGCGGCGGCTGTACCCGGCCTATGCCGCTATTGTCCTCATGTGCGCGATCGCCGCGCTGGCGGTCAGTCCCGAGGCCCGGGCCGATCTCCTCGGCGTCGCGCGTTACCTGGGCGCCAATCTCGTCTTCCTGAATTTCCTCGAACCTGGCTTGCCGGGTCTCTTCGAAACGAACCCGTTCAACGAGGTCAACAGTGCGCTCTGGACGCTGAAGATCGAGGTGATGTTCTATCTCATCCTGCCGGTCCTTGCGTGGACGCTCATGTTCTCAGGACGCCTCCGCTGGGCGCTGCTGCTCTCCATCTACATCGCGGCCGAAGTCTGGCGGGGTGGGCTGCAGGCAGCGGGCGAGGCTGGCGGGCGAACGCTTCTCATCGAGGTGTCGCGGCAGCTGCCGGGCCAGATGAGCTTTTTCGTCACGGGCGTTGCGCTCTATCTGTGGCGTCGGGACATCAACTGGCGATCGCCCCTGCCGGTCGTCGGCCTCGCGCTTCTCGTCGCATCTTTCGCCTTCCCGTTCGCTGAGCCGATGAGAGCCATCGGGCTTGGCGTCGTCTCGGTCTGGGCGGCGGTCGCGGCGCCGCGCCTGATTGACGCGGCTCGTTTCGGCGACCTCTCCTACGGGGCCTATATCGTCCACTTCCCCATCATCCAGGCGTTTGTCGCGGCGGGACTTTTCGCGAGCTCGGCGGCGCTGGGCGCAGGCGTTTCGGTTGTCGCGACCCTGATCGCCGCGCTGGCGATGTGGCGGCTTGTCGAACGCCCGGCGCTTCGTGCAGATAGCGCCTACCGGACGTGACGCGCGTTGACCGCGACCGCGCGACCGCCGAGTTGATCTAGGGGATGTGAGAATGGACCTGTTCATTGATTCAGCCGACGTCGCCGAACTTCGCGCGGCGGCGGCAAGCGGGCTGATCGACGGCGTCACGACAAACCCATCCCTCATAGCGAGGAGCGGTCGCAAGATGGGCGAGGCGATCGCAGAGATTTGCTCGATCATCCCAGGTCCGGTCAGCGCCGAAGCTGTCGCGACCGATGTCGCGACCATGCTGGCCGAGGGGCGGTTTCTTGCCGGCATAGCTCCCAACGTCGTCGTCAAACTGCCTCTCACCGAAAACGGTTTGCGCGCCTGCCGGACGCTGGCGGACGAGGGGATCGACGTGAATGTGACCCTGTGTTTTTCGGCCGTGCAGGCGCTGCTGGCGGCCAAGGCCGGAGCGGCTTTCATCTCGCCCTTCATCGGCCGCCTCGACGATGCCGGCCTCGACGGCATGGACCTCATCCGCGAGATCCGGGCGATCTACGACAATTACGGCTACGAGACGAAAATCCTGGCCGCCTCGATCCGGACAACCAATCATGTGCGCGACGCCGCCCTCATGGGGGCCGATTGCGCCACCATTCCAGGAAAGGTGTTCAGCGTGCTCTACAAGCATATCCTGACGGACGCCGGCATCGAGGCGTTCCTTAAGGACTGGAAATCAACCGGCCAATCGATCCTCTGAGCGCGGTGGCGCTCTTGCCAGAAACCGCAGGTGCGCCGGAGATCACGGTGGTCGTGGTCAACTACAATGGCGGCGATTATCTGCGCGGATGCCTGCGGTCTCTGGCGCGGCAAACGCATCGCGATTTCGAAGTCTTTCTTATCGACAACGCTTCCACCGACGACTCGCTGGAGCGCCTATCCGAACTGCCCGACCGGACCACGGTCCTGCGGCAGGCGACCAATCTGGGCTTCGCGGCCGCCAACAATATCGGCGCACGCGCCGGACGCGGTCGCTGGCTCGCCTTGCTAAATCCCGACGCTGAAGCGGAGCCCGACTGGCTCGATGCGCTGATGAGGGCGGTGCGGGATCATCCCTTGCACCAGATGGTCGCGTCCCTGCAGATCGGCCTGCATGACAGCTCGATTCTGGACGGGGCGGGAGACTGCTACCTCGCTTATGGCTATGCTTGGCGTGGCGGGTTCGGTCATCCGGCAGCGGCGGTTCCGGGCGCTGGAACCTGTTTTGCCCCATGCGGCGCTGCGGCGCTCTACCCGCGCGCGACGTTTCTGGAGGCGGGAGGCTTTGACGAGTCTTACTTTTGCTATCACGAGGACGTCGATCTCGGCTTTCGCCTTCGGCTGATGGGGGAGGCCTGCCAGTTCGCGCCCGACGCTCGCGTGCTGCACGCCGGCTCGGCGATCAGCGGCCGTGCCAGCCGTTTCTCGACCTTTCACGGCGTCCGCAACGGCGTCTGGACCTATGTCAAGAACATGCCGGGCGTCCTCGTGGCGGTCACGGCGCCGGTCTGGTTCGCGGGTGCGCTGGCGTTGCTGGCGCGAGGCGTCGCGCGCGGCCAGTTCCGGGCGACGCTGGACGGGTTCATCGCCGCATTCGCGGGTGTTGGACCGGCTCTGCTGTCGCGGCGGTCGAACCGGCTCCGGCGCACCGCCCGGCTCGCGGATATCGCGGGAGCCCTGACCTGGAATCCATTTGCTTATCTTGGCCGCCAGACCGATGTGCGGCCTTTCCCCGTGAGCGTGTCGGACTATCGGCGCATTTACGGGCCGAATGCGCCTTGATGCCAGGCAGGCGTCAGACCGGGCGACCGATGCTTTCGTAGATGAACCCACGCCGGATCATCTCAGCCGGCTGGTAGACATTGCGCAGATCGACGACCACCGGCGCCTTCATCAACTTCTTCACCCGTCCAAGGTCGAGCGCGCGGAACTGGTCCCACTCGGTGATGATGACCATGGCGTCGGCCCCCTCGATTGCGTGATACGGGCCGTCGCAGAATTCGACATCGGGCAGCATCTTGGCGGCCTCGTGCATGCTTTCGGGATCGAATGCTCGGATACTGGCGCCGGCCGCCTGCAAAGCCGGAATTATGTCCAGCGCCGGGGCGTCGCGCATGTCGTCGGTGTTGGGCTTGAAAGCGAGGCCCAGCACGGCCACGGTCTTGCCCGCGATCTCGCCGCCCATCGTCGCGATGATCTTGCCGGCCATCGCCTTCTTGCGCGCATTGTTGACCTCGCAGACGACATCCACGATCCGCACCGGGCTGCCAGCGTCATTGGCGGTCTTGGTGAGCGCCAGCGTGTCCTTGGGAAAGCACGACCCGCCATAGCCGGGCCCGGCATGCAGGAATTTTCCGCCGATCCGGGCGTCGAGGCCGATACCCTTGGAAACTTCCTGCACGTTCGCGCCGACCTTCTCGCATAGATCCGCCATCTCGTTGATGAAGGTGATCTTGACGGCGAGAAACGCGTTGGCCGCGTACTTGATCAGTTCAGAGGTGCGCCGTCCGGTGAAAAGGATCGGCGTCTCGTTGATGAAGAGCGGACGGTAGACTTCGCGCATTACTTCCTTGGCGCGCTCGTCTTCAGTGCCGACGACGACGCGGTCGGGCCGTTTGAAGTCGTTGATCGCTGCTCCCTCGCGCAGGAATTCCGGATTCGAGACAACGGTGAAGTCGGCGTCCGGCCGAGCGTTGCGGATGATTTCCTCGACCTCGTCGCCGGTGCCGACCGGCACAGTCGATTTGTTCACCACGACGGTGAACCCGTTCATGTGCTCGGCAATGTCCCGCGCCGCGCTGTAGACGTACGAGAGGTCGGCGTGACCATCACCCCGGCGCGACGGCGTTCCCACGGCAATGAAGACGGCGTCGGCGTCGCGTATCGCCTCCAGTCCGTCCACGGCGAAGGACAGGCGACCCTCGCGTACGTTCTGGGCCACCAATTGCTCGAGTCCCGGCTCAAAAATGGGGATCTTCCCCGCCTTGAGACGTGCGATCTTGTCAGCGTCCTTATCGACGCATGTCACGGTATGGCCAAAATCGGCGAAACAAGCGCCGGACACCAGCCCGACATAGCCTGAGCCGATCATCGCAACCCGCATCGCCTATCCCCTTGCCGGGCCGCCTGGCCCCTTAGAGCCTGATGCGATCGCCCTGGATCAGGTCGATCGTTGGGTCAGTCCCTACACCAATGAATCCAGAGCAACTTTCTTCGATCGATCAGGATCGGGTCGATCCAGATCGACCGAAGGTTGCCCTAGTCCCGCAGAATCCGCGTTTAGCGTCCGCAATCAGGGCAAAGTCAAGCATCAGCCTGAATTCGGCCTTCTTGTCCCGCGACGCCTCTTTTCCACTCGGCGCCGCACCTTTGAAGTTCGCCGCAATCGGAGGCGCGAGCGGCGAGAGTTCCGATCCGGAGTTATCCCGAGATGACACAGTCGCTGTGCGTGATGATTTGCCTAGCCGCGACCGCGCTGGCGGCATGCGGCGGACCGTCAGCACCGGCGGTGACCGTCGAGCCCGCCTCGGGAGGCGCCCTTGCCGAGTACGCCGAGAACATCAACGACGGCGCTGACCGGCGCCGCGACGCACCGCTCTATGAGTATTTCTGCCTCAATGCACTGGGCATGGCCTGTCCGGCCGACATCGAGGCGCGTCTGGAAACTTACGCCGTTGCGGGGGCGGCTTCGCGGGTCGATCTCGCCGATTCGTTCACGCGCCTTGCGGCGGCCGAGACCAAGGGAGATCCCGCTGCGCTTCTGTCGGAAGAAGAGTATCTCACGGCGGCCTATCGGGTCGTTCTGGGCCGTCCTGCAGACCCTGGAGGGCTGGCGGAGAATCTGTCGTTTCTCGAGCGCACGGGAGAGCGGAATACGGTTCTGCGGTCGATGCTGCAATCGTCGGAATTCCGGTCGCAACGCTAAGGGAGCTAAAGTCTGGTCCGGTGGAAGACGGCGGATGGGACAGAGCGTATCACCAGCATGATAAGCCTCCACATTCCAGGCGCGTACTGGATCGGACCGCCCCGGCTCGCCGCCCTGCGGATCGCCATGCCGACCTGATCTGGGCTTGCCCAGAGCGCGCCCTTTTTCTCGATATCGGCGGTCATGGGCGTATCGACAAAGCCGAGCTTCATGGCGACGGCGCGTGCGCCGGACGGCGCAAGGGAATGCGCGAGACCTTGCATGAAAAGGGCGAGGCCGCCCTTGGCTGCCCCGTAGGCGTAGTTGGACTGCCGCCCGCGGTCGCCGGCGACCGACGAGACCGCCACGACTGAGCCCCGCTTGCGCTCGCGCAGATACTCCCCCGCCGCCGAACACCACAGCGCGGCGCTGGTGAAATTGACCGACAGGATCCGGGCGAGTTCGGCGGGATTTCCGGGCAGGGCGTTCTGGTCGCCGAGATAGCCATAGACGACGTGAAAGTGATCAACGCCGCCCAGCATCGAGGCCCAGTCGGAGACATGGGATGCCGACTCTGCCGCACCGCTTTCGAGGTCGAGGGTTACGGTCTCGACCCTTGCGGCGCCTCGGGCGCGCAGGTCGGCAGCGGCGGCTGCGAGCCGGTCGGAATGACGTGCGACCAGTATCAGGGCGGCGCCCTCGGCCGCATAAATTCGCGCTGTCGCCATGGCGATCGCCGACAGGGCGCCCAGGATGACGACGCGGTTGGACGGGGCGTCGGCTGCGGTTGTTGTTCCGGCTTGGCTCGCCCTGACCTGTGTCATGCCGATACGCGTCTCCAGAAACCTGATGAAAGCCCCGGATCCACCTGGGCACGAAAGTCTTTCCATTGCGGAAATCCCGCCTGGAACATGCTGGCGGACATGCGTCCGTCCTTGGCGGGGTAGAGCCGGCCGCCGGCCTCCATGACGATGCGGTCGAGGTCGGACATGAGCTGCAGCGTGCGCTTGCCCCGGTTCGGGAAGTCCATCGCTAGCGTCGTGCCCGACATGGGAAAGGAGAGCGTTCCGACCGAGAGTATGGGGCCCATGTTCTTCAGCACGGCGAGGAACGAGCCCTGCCTGGACCGCGCGATGAGCTTCAACTGATCGCGCACGGCCTCGCGGGCCGTCACGGTCGGCACGACACTTTGGTACTGGTAGAATCCTCGCGCCCCATAGAGCCTGTTCCAGTCTGAAATGGCGTCGAGCGGGTAGAGGAAGGGCTCGTGGTGAGTGAGACGCTTGCCCGCCTGCATCGTCTTGAGGCCGTTGTAGATCTCGTTGAACGCCTTCACCGAAAAGCTGTTGAGGAGAAAGCCTGGCGCATCCATGGGCATCTTCTTGCGGGGGCGTTCGCGCTCCGGCGCGCTTTTTTCCTGCCTTGACCGGTTGGCGCTTGACCAGTTGGCGAAAGAATAGACGCCGCGACCGAGAGACGCGCCAATCGCAAGGCCATCGACCCAGGCCATCGCGTGCTCCGCCGTGTCCTTGCGCTCGTCCGACAGATCGAAGAACTCATCGAGATTCCGGAAGGCGACATCCTCGGCGTCCAACCAGCTCGACGGAATGCGAACGGCCTGGAACTCGACCCATTCGATAACGCCGGTCAGGCCCAGCCCGCCTATGGTCGCAGTAAAGAGCGGGTCGCCCGGCTGAAGATCGTGAACGGCGCCATCCGTCCGGCGGAGGCCAAGTCGGCGCACGGCGTTTCCAAAGGATCCGGCGGAGAAATGATTCTTGCCATGCACGTCGTTGGCGACCGCCCCGCCAAGGGTCACGAAGCTGGCGCCCGGCGTCGTCGGCAGGAACCAGCCCGCCGGGACCAGCGCCCGAAGGCATTGCGACAGGCTCACGCCCGCCTCACCGCGCATGACGCCAGTGCTGCGGTCGAAGGCGATCAGCCGGTCGAGGCCAGTCATGTCGATCACACGCCCGCCCGGATTGAGTCCGCTGTCGCCATAGGATCGCCGCAGCCCGATCGCGAGGCCCGGCGCGGCTGGGGACAACTGGTCCATAAGCCCGCCCAGCTCGTCACGAAATGCCGGTCTGGCGGCCTGATGTTCACTGCGGATGACGCGACCCCAGGACTGTATGGAGTTCGTAGGGCGAAAAACCGGCGTCATGAAGCGACGGCGCGGCGGCCGGGCTGCATGCAGGGCAGGGCGCTCGGTCTCATGCGATCTCCTGCGACCCGATCCCTTTGGCGCCTTTCCGAAGAGCGGTGATGTCGAATTCCGGAAGACTCATTCCGCAGCGCGGCCAGCCTCGACGATCCGCGTGGTCGACTGTCCCTCGACCAGTTCAGCGCGAATGACGCGACCGCCGCGAGCCCGGACAATGTCCGCGCCGACAATTCGGTCTTCCGTGTAATCGGCGCCCTTCACCAGCACGTCGGGCTGGAGAGCCTGGATGATCTCGAGCGGGGTGTCCTCGTCGAACAGCACGACGGCGTCGACGCCCTTCAGTCTCGACATCACCTCGGCGCGGGCGTCCTGCGCCTGCAGCGGCCGGGTCGGACCCTTCAGGCGCTTGACGGACGCGTCCGTGTTCAGCGCCACGATAAGGCGGTCGCACACCGTGGCGGCCTGCTGCAGCAGCCAGACATGTCCGGGATGCAAAATGTCGAAGCAGCCATTTGTGAAGCCGACGCTGAGGTCCTGGTCGGCCCACCCGCGCCGCAACGCCATCATGGCCTCCAGGGAGAGGGCGCCAGCTACGCTGGCATCGCGCTTGCGTTCACCCAACTCAGCGCGAATCTCGGCCTGGTTCGTGGTCGCCGTCCCGCGCTTGCCAACCACGATTCCGGCCGCGACGTTGGAGATCGCCATGACGTCCTCCATCGGAAGTCCGACCGCCAGCCCGAGGGCCAGGGACGCCGCTAAGGTGTCGCCTGCGCCCGACACGTCGAACACCTCACGGGCCTTGGCGGGCAGGTGGACCACCGGCGCGCCGTCCCGGTAGAGCGACATGCCTTTTTCGGAACGCGTGAGGAGAATGCTGGCGCCCGTCGTCAGCATGGCGCGCCGCGCCGCCCTCTCGCAGTCCTCGTCGAGATCGCTCGGCAGGCCTGTCGCCAGCCGAAGCTCCTTGCGGTTGGGTGTGATGTAATCCGCGCCGGCATAGACGCTCCAATCCTCCCGCTTGGGATCGACCAGGACAACGCACCCAGCCGCCTTGCCTGCGGCGATCACGGCGGAAAGCACGCGGTCGGTCAGAACGCCTTTCGCATAGTCGGACACCACAACCGCGCCGCATGCGCCTGCGACCTCCCTCACGGCGGCTATAAGCGCATCCTCGGTCTCGGGCCGGATCGCCCGCAGGTGCTCGCGGTCGACGCGCAGCATCTGATGCTGCCCGCCCATGTAGCGGGTCTTGACCGTGGTGGCGCGCGACGCCTCCGGCAGAAGGCGTCTTTCGACCGCGCCGCCCATGGCGCCCAGCGTGTCGGCGGCCGCGTCTATCCCGACGACGCCGACAAGCACGGCCCGCCCGCCCAGATCGCTGATGTTGGCCGCGACATTGGCGGCGCCGCCCGCCGTCCACCGCTCGGCAGTGACCTGGATGATCGGCACGGGCGCTTCGTCGGACACGCGGGAGACCCCGCCCGAAACATAGTGATCCAGGATCACGTCGCCGACCACAAGTACGCGGCCGGCCGACAACTGGGCAATCTGGTCAGGTCGAGGCATGCCAACAATCCGGTGTCTCAAGAATGTGACAGGGTCTAGCCTGCTCTGACGGAATCGTCAGCGGGTTTTCGCCCAACGATGCTGCGGAACCATGAACGGCATATATTTGCTATCAACAACATTCTTCCCGACAGCGCCTGAACGTGAATATACTTGTCTTGCGCGCGCAACCGACTAGAACGCGCGACGAATACACGAGCGGACGACCAGACTGGTTTTCTCTTGTGACTCGCTCAGCGAGGAAGGCGGTGGGGGCCGCCTAAGACCACGACGGTGTGCGGGACGATGCTTCATGGCGCTTGAGGGCGTATCGGCGCTCATCCTTGACGACAACGCGCACATGCGCGGACTTGTCCGCGTAATTCTCAGCAGTTTTTCGGTGCGCCGTATCGAGGAGGCGGCCGACGCCGACGCCGCAATGCGTGTTCTTGTCGATGGCGACATCGACCTCGCCCTGGTGGATTTCAAGCTGGGAGGCGCTTCGGGCGTTGATTTTTGCCGCCGCGTCCGGCTTTCGCCAGATAGCCCGAACGTCTATCTGCCGATCCTGATGATCACCGCTTATTCAGAGCGCAGCCGGGTGCTTGACGCCATCAATGCCGGCGTCGACCAATTTCTGGTCAAGCCGATCCGTGCGGTCGATGTCGCCAGCCGCGTCAACGCCATCATCGAGCGACGCCGCCCGTTTGTACGGGCCGCCGGCTATTTCGGCCCCGACCGGCGCCGCCGCCAGGACCGCCGCTACAAGGGGGCGATGCGCAGAATGTCCGATCCCGGAACGATCGATATCTGATTTGGGCGCCCGCCGGAGTCGAATCGTTTGCGAGGGGATCGCAACACCGACGACGTCGCTCCACTGGAACTGACGCTCAAACGCGCGGCGCCGGCTCGCCTGATCGCGGCCAATTCGTCTCTCCGGTTGCCGCAGGCGTCGCGCCTGAGTAACGTGCCTGTCATCAGGGAGCGGGATTGTTCAAATCCACGCTGACGGAGGTCGATGCATGGCGGATGAGAGCGGCGCTTTGGCGCCAGTGTCGAGGCGCGGTCTCCAACAGCTTTTCGCGCGGAAGAGCGTTGCGCAGATACAGGCGGAACATGCCGGCGGTGAACTGAAACGCACGCTGGGGCCCTACAATCTCGTTCTGCTCGGCATTGGCTGCATCATCGGCACCGGCATCTTCGTGCTCACGGGAACGGCCGCCGCCAACCATGCCGGCCCCGGCATCATCTTCTCGTTCATCATCACCGGCACGCTCTGTGGTTTTGTCGCCCTTTGCTATGCGGAGCTGGCCTCGGCCCTGCCGGTGTCGGGCTCGGCCTATTCCTACTCCTACGCCTCGGTGGGAGAGCTGGCGGCCTGGATCATGGGCCTGCTCCTGCTGCTGGAGTACGGTCTTGCGGCGTCGACCGTAGCGGTCGGCTGGTCGAACTATCTCACCAGCCTGCTCACCGAGAACATGGGCATCCAGTTGCCGCCGCAATTCCTGGCGGCGCCGGGGGAGTCTGTGCGCAACAGCGCGGGTGACGTGATCGCGACCGGCGTCGTCAACCTGCCAGCCCTGCTGGCCATCCTCGCAGTAACCGTGTTGCTGACGGTAGGGGTCTCGGAATCGGCGACGGTCAACAATGTGATCGTCGCGATCAAGATCACGGTCGTGGTCGCCTTTAT
>JAWXBJ010000113.1:0-14292 GCA_034439955.1 Alphaproteobacteria bacterium | reverse complement strand
CGCGGCGCCGCGAATGGCTGATGGAGCTGACGGGATGATGGAGCAGACGGGATGAGATGGCGGGTTCGGGCGGCGTGTGTGGCGGCCGCGCTGACGGCTGCGGCCGGCTGCGTGCAGATGACGATCGACGAGAGCGGCGTCTTTGTTCCGGTGGCCTTCGACGCCGCCATGGCCGCCGAAAGCGGCGAGCCGATCATGGGCGGGGCCGCGTTCGCCTCGGAGGCCGCATGGAAGGCGGCCTGGAAAGAGCGAACGGCGTCGGGCCGGCTGACAGGAGAGGCGCCGGCTTTCGTCGCCACCCGACAGGAGCATGGCCGTCTGAAAACCCCGGAAGGCGAGATCGCCTGGACGCTGCTGAGCCGGGCCGGCGAGGCGCGGCCGCTGATCGTGCGATGCGGGGGCAACGCCTCGACGCGGCAGCAGAGCGGGTTTGCCTACGGCGTCACGGCCCTGCCGCATGGCGACGTGTTCCTGTTCGATTATCCCGGCTCGGGCGAAACGGGCGGGGAGGCGACGCCTGCGCGCTTTGCCGGCATGGGCGACAGCCTGACGGCGTTCGTGACCGAAAAGGCGGCCGGCCGGAAGCTGGTTTTGTGGGGTCATTCGCTGGGCGGCTTCGTGTGCTCGGATCTCGGGCGGCGCCTCCCCCAGAGCGACGCCGTGATCCTCGAAGCGTCGGCGCGCAACGCCAACGAGGTCGCCAAGGCCTGGACGCCGTGGTTCGCCGGGCCTTTTGTGAAGATCAACGTCGCCGAAAGTCTTGCCGGTTATGACAACGCCTTGGCGCTCAAGGATTTCAGGGGTCCCGTCCTCGTGCTGGGCGCGGGCCGCGACAAGACGTTGCCGGTGCGGCTGTCACGGGACGTCGCCGACGCGCTGAAGGCGCAGGGCGCCAATGTGACCTATGTGGAGTTTCCCGGTGGCGGGCATTCCAACTTTGGCGCGCAGCCGGAATTTGCGGGCGTAATCGCCGCGTTTTTCGAGAAGCTGAGGTAGAGTCCCGGCGTTAGGCATGCGTCCCGGCCGGGCGCAGCGAGAGCCGGGGCGCTTCGCGCCTGCGGGCGGGATGACACCGGTGGATGTTTTCGGATGAGCGCGCCACTTGACGGGGCGAGCCGTTCCCACGACATCGCCCTGATGTTCGGCGAGCTGTATCACAACCGGGTGCTGGAGCTGGCGGCGGACATTCCGAATGCCGGGCGGTTGACCGACCCGGGCGGGTCCTCGCTCAAGGTCTCTCGCATCTGCGGCTCGACCGCGACGGTCGAGGTGAAGCTCGACGCCGAAGGGCGCATTGCCGAAATCGCGGTCGAACCCAGGGCGTGCGCGCTGGGGCAGGCGGCCGCCTCCATCCTGGCGCGCGGGGCGGTGGGAAAGTCGCTGGCGGAGATCAAGGCGGCGCGCGATGCGCTCAAGGCCATGTTGAAGGAAGGCGCCGAGCCTCCGTCCGGGGATTTCTGGGAGCTGCGACATCTGGCGCCTGTGCGGGATTATCCGCCGAGGCATGCGAGCACGATGCTGGCGTTCGAGGCGGCGGTGGAGGCGATGGAGCGGGCGGGGGCCTGATCCAGGGTTTACCCCCCTCGCCGCTGCGCGCCCTTCTTGTTTTCCTAGCCCCCCCTTTAGGGGCAGGCGATCGCATAGGGTGAAGTCATTCTCGGGCTTGGCCCGAGAACCTTGTCTGGTCGCGAGAAATGCGATTGTGGCAGGCCCAGTTGTGGCAAGCAAAGGAAGATTCCCGGGTCGCGCTTCGCTTGCCCGAGAATGACTTTACTGAGCACGCTTCGCTTGCCCGAGAATGACTTTACTGAGCACGCTTCGCTTGCCCGGGGATGACTTTACTGAGCACGCTTCGCTTGCCCGGGAATGACTTTACTGAGCACGCTTCGCTTGCCCGGGAATGACTTCAAGCAATGCCTTGCGCCCCTATGAGTTAACCCCCCCTCGCCGCTGGGCGGCTTTCCTGTTTTCTGCCCCCTCCAGGGACGACAGCTTGTCAGGCTGGCTGCCGAGGTGTGATCGTGGCGGTTCGCGGAGCGGAGGGCGGCATGGTCTGGCGCGTGTGTCTGGCAGGGTTGGCGATGGCGGCGCTCGGCGCCTGCGCGGGGCCTCCAGGCGAGGGAAACCCGGCTTCGAGGCGGCCCAACGTCATTTTCATCGTGGCCGACGATCTCGGCCATGGCGATGTCTCGGCCTATGGCGGCAAGGTCGCGACGCCCAATATCGACCGCATCGCCGCCGAAGGGGTGAGGCTGACCGACGGCCATGTGACCGGAACAGTGTGCAGCCCGTCGCGCGCCGCCCTGATGACGGGGCGCTACCAGGCGCGCTTCGGCCATGACGTGAACCCGGCGGGGGCAAGCCCGGTCGAGGCCGGTCTGCCGCTCGACCAGACCACCATCGCGGAGAGGATGCGCGGAGCGGGCTATCGCACCGGCCTGGTCGGCAAATGGCATCTGGGCGGCGCGCCCGGCTTTCTTCCCATGGACCGGGGCTTTGACGAGTTCTTCGGATTCGTCGCGGCGTCGCGCTTCATCGTGAAGCCGGAGGCGGGCGACCTGCTGGTCGAACTGGCGGACAGCGAGGAACGGTCCGGTCAGGCGCGGCGGCTGCTGCGCGGGAGGGAGGCGGTCGAGGAGGACGGGTATCTGACCGAGGCGCTGACACGCGAGGCGCTGGGATTCCTGGATCGCAATGCGGCCGATCCGTTCTTTTTGATCGTGACGCACTATGGCAATCACGTGCCGCTGCAGGCGACAGCGAAATATGTCGAGCGCGTCACGGGCGTCAGCGATCCCGGGGAGCGCGTCTACGCGGCGATGACGCTGGCGCTGGACGATGCGGTGGGGGAGATCCTCGACCGGGTCGAGACGCTGGGCCTCAGCGAGGATACGCTGATCGTGTTCATGAGCGACAATGGCTGTCCGGATTATCTGGGCGGTCTTTGCTCCAACGCGCCATGGAGCGGACACAAGCGCGACCTGCGCGAGGGCGGGCATCGCGTGGCGATGATGGCGCGCTGGCCCGGCGTCATTCCGCGCGGCGGCCGGATGGACATGCCGGCTCTGTCGATTGATTTTGCGGCGACCGCGCTGGCGCTGGCGGGCCTCGATCCGGCGCGCGACGGCAAGATCGACGGGCGCAGCCTGCTGCCGCAGCTAAGAGGCGCGCAGTCGCCGGTGCACGAGCGGGTATTCTGGCGGGCGGGAGCGAATTACGCCGTCCGCGAGGGGGACTGGAAGCTGCTGGTCGCCGAAACGCCGGCGGGCAGGCCCGCGACTTTTCTCTTCGACCTTGCGAAGGACAGGGGCGAGACGCGCAACCTGGCCGGCGGCGAGACGGAGACGGTGGCGCGCCTTGAGGCTGCCTATCGGGTCTGGAACGCCGCCAATGAGGCGCCGCGATTCACCCCGCGCAAGACCGAGGTCGAGATCGCGGGGACGAAGGTGCTGATGTCGTTCTGACGGGTATCTACCGCGCCGGCTTTCTGGCGTCGGCGGCGGCGTGGACCTTGTCGATCAGCACCCACGGATTGAAATCCGCGTTGGCCGAGGGCGCCGTGCGGCCGTCGCGCCGCATCAGGAAGACGGCGTAGAGATTGCGGTCGAGGTTGAGCCAGGGCCGGAAGCCGAAAGCGCCGGGGCTGCTGACCTGGATCGTGCGCCCGTCCGGGGCCTGCACGTCGATCCACTCGCCGAGACCATAGTGGGATGCGCGACCCATGCGGTCGTCGGAGGCGCCCGTGAGCGGCAGGGCGCCGGTCTGGTCGCGCTGCATCTCGCGGACCGCCGCCTCGGAGAGGACGCGTTTGCCGTTGCAGACGCCGCCACGGGCGATCATGTCCAGGAAGCGGGCATAGTCCGGCATCGAGGAGAACGCCCCGCCTGCCAGCAGGGGATTGGTGTTGACGGGCTCGCGCGCGAAGGTGGTCGCCGTCATGCCGCAGGGCCGGGCGATGCGGGAAAGAAAGAGGTCGTTCCATTTCTGGCCGCTGACCTTCTCGGCGATGGCGCCGGCGACCTGCATCGAGGCGCTGGCATAGCGCACCTCGGTCCCCGGCTTTGCGCGGACGACGCCCTCGCGGGCCACGCGGGCGGCATACTCGGCCGGGGTGATAGTGTAGTTCCATTCGCCGGGAAAATCGACGATGCCGGCGGAGTGCGAGAACATCTGGCGGACGGTCATCCGCGCCATGTCGCCGGAAAAGCCGGGCAGGTAGGTGGTGACGGGCGCATCGAGGTCGATGCGTTTCTCGTCGACCAGGGTCATGATGACGGATGCGGCGAGCCATTTGCTGGCCGAGGCGATGGGAACCACGGTCTCGGGCGTGTAGGCGCCGTGATAGCTTTCGTGGACGACCCGTCCGTCCTGCCAGACCACGAGCCCCGCGCCGGGAAGGCCAAGACTGCGATAGCCGGCGTCGAGATAGCGCGAGACCTCGGTGAAGTCATAGGAGGCGGGCGGCTTTGCAGCCGGGGGGGAGGCGCAGGCGCAGAGCGCCGAGGCGAAGGCGGCGAGGGCGGCCCGTCGGGTCCATGTCGTCATCCCAGTGATCATCTGGCCGCTTCCCCTCTCGCGGCGCGCCTTGCGCACGCCTACCGGGGACTTGTGGGAGAGCGGGGGCCGGTGTCAATCGCGGGCCACGGGCGATACGCCGGGGCGGCGAGGCAAGACGGGGCCAGTTTGATCCTTCCCCGCTTGAAGGCTATATCCCGGCCATGGTCGAAAAGGCCCCATACAGCCCCGTGATGGGCGCCCTGCTGCAGGGCTACAAGGCGACGCTGTCGCCTGTGTTCATGGCGTGCGGGGTGCATTGCCGGCATATGCCCTCGTGTTCGGAATACTGCGCGGAATGCGTCAGCCGGCATGGGGTGTGGGCCGGGGCGTGGATGGGGCTGGCAAGGGTCTCGCGCTGCCGCCCCGGAGGATCGCACGGGGTGGACAAGGCGCCGGCAATAACTGGCGCCGGCGCGCGTTGGTTCATGCCCTGGCGCTATGGCGTCTGGAGCGTGGACCGGTCCGGCGGCGCGCGTGTGGTCTGAAGTCCGGAGTTTTTGCTGACAGTTAAACTGGAGTGTGGGCGCGAGCCCCCTCCGTCTCGAAACCTCGTCCTTCGAGTCCACGCGTGTTCCCCGCGTCCTCAGGATGAGGTTTCGGGTCACCTCCCCCAGTCTTCGACTGGTGGAGGCAAGAACCGCGAGGCGAGGAGAAAGCAGCGGGTTCTAACGACGCACGAAATACCTTACACGTCCGCCGACACGAGTGGAAGAAACATATGATCAATGTGACGTTTCCGGATGGCTCGAGGCGCGAATATCCGGATGGATCGACGCCGATGGCGATCGCCGACAGCATCTCGAAATCGCTGGGCAAGCGCTCGGTAGCCGCGAAGGTCAATGGCGAACTGCGCGACATGAAGCGGCCGCTGGAGGGCGACGCGTCGCTGGCGCTTCTGTCGCTTGCCGATCCGGAAGGGCTCGACCTGCTGAGGCATGACGCCAGCCATGTGATGGCGCATGCGGTGCAGGACCTCTTTCCCGGCACGCAGGTGACGATCGGACCGGTGATCGAGGACGGGTTCTTCTATGATTTCGCGCGCGCCGAGCCGTTCTCGACGGAGGATTTCGCGGCGATCGAAAAACGCATGCGCGAGATCGTGGACGCGGACTATCCGATCGAACGCGAGGAATGGGACCGCGACGCGGCGATCGCGCACTTCAGGGAAATCGGCGAGCACTACAAGGCGGAGATCATCGGCGACCTTCCGGCCGGAGAGACGATCACGATCTATCGCCAGGGGCCGTGGAGCGATCTCTGCCGGGGGCCGCATCTGCCATCGACGGGCAAGCTGCCCAAGGCCTTCAAGCTGATGAAGCTGGCGGGCGCCTACTGGCGCGGCGACCACAGGAACGAGATGCTGCAGCGCATCTACGGCACGGCGTGGGCCACGGAGGCCGACCTCGCCGCGCACCTCAAGCGCATCGAGGAAGCCGAGAAGCGCGACCATCGCAAGCTCGGCCGGGAGCTGGACCTCTTCCACATGCAGGAAGAGGGCAAGGGCATGGTGTTCTGGCATCCCAAGGGCTGGATGGTGTGGCGCGCCGTTGAGGATTATGTGCGGCGGCGGCAGGACGCTTCGGGCTATGTCGAGGTGAAGACGCCGCAGGTGCTGGACCGGGTCTTCTGGGAGAAGTCCGGCCACTGGGAGAAATACAAGGAGAACATGTTCGTCTGCGAGACGGCCGAGGACGAGACGCTGTCGCTGAAGCCGATGAATTGTCCGGGCCATGTGCAGATCTTCAAGCAGGGCCAGAAGAGCTATCGTGACCTGCCGCTGCGGATGGCGGAATTCGGCGCCTGCCACCGTTATGAGCCGTCGGGCGCGCTGCACGGGCTGATGCGGGTGAGGGCGTTCACGCAGGACGACGCCCACATCTTCTGCAGCGAGGATCAGATCGAGGACGAGACGGCGATCTTCATCAAGTTGGCACAGAGCATCCATGCCGATTTCGGCCTGGTGACCGACCACATCAACCTGGCGACACGGCCGGAGCTGCGGGCCGGTCCGGATGAATTCTGGGACAAGGCCGAGGCGCAGATGCTGTCGGCGGCGCGCAAGGCCGGCGTCGAGCCGGTCATCGCGCCGGGCGACGGGGCGTTCTACGCGCCCAAGCTCGACTTCGTCATCAAGGACGCGATCGGCCGGGAGTGGACCATCGGCACGCTGCAGCTCGACTATGTGCTGCCCGACAGGCTGGGCGCAGAATACATCGGGGAGGACGGCGCCAAGCACCGGCCGGTGATGCTGCACCGGGCGGTGCTCGGCTCGCTGGAGCGATTCATCGGCGTGCTGATCGAGAACTATGCCGGCGCGTTTCCGATGTGGCTGGCGCCGGTGCAGGTGGTGATCGCGACCATCTCGGAGGCGGCGGAAGGCTATGCCCGCGAGGCGGCCGATGAGCTGAGGGCGGCGGGGCTGAGGGTCGAGCTCGACGTGCGCGGGGAGAAGATCAACTACAAGATCCGCGAGCATTCCCTCCAGAAAATCCCCGTGATCGCGGTGGTGGGAACCAAGGAGGCCGAGGAGCGCCGCCTGGCGCTACGGCGCTTTGGATCGCCGGCGCAGGAGGTGGTGCTGCTGGCGGACGCGGCGCGGGACCTCGCGGTCGAGGCGCTGGCGCCTGATTTGCGGAGGGCGCGGGGATAGCGGTTTTGATTGTTGCGGGAAGCCCCCCGGTCTCGCGACGTCCTTCGACACGGGCCTTCGGCCCGGCTCAGGATGAGGCGTCGCGATCCACCTCCCCCGGCGAGCCGGTGGAGGCAAGGCGCCGGTGGAGGGCCCGATGACGGCGCCTTATGACTGGCCGCGCGTGCTGGCGCGGGCGCCGGGGGGCCTGGCGGTCTCGGCCATCGTGGTGAGCTATCGCACCGGGCCGGTGCTGATGGATTGCCTGCTTGCGCTGGAGGCCGATCCGGACGTGTCGCAGATCGTGGCGGTCGACAATGGCAATCCGCCGGAGACGCTGGCGCGAATGCGGGAGCAGGCCTTGCGCTCGACCAAGCTGAAGCTGGTGGGAGAGGGGCTGAATGTCGGGTTTGCGGCGGGGGTGAATGTCGGGGCCAGGGCTGCGACCGGGACGCGTCTGCTGATTCTCAATCCCGACGCCATCCTGCGGCGCGGATCGGTTGCGGCGCTGGAGGCGGCGCGGGCGGGGGTCGCTGAGCCGATCGTGGTCGGCGGCAGGATTTTCGGACTGGACGGGGTCGAGCAGCGCGGCGGACGGCGGCGGCGGCTGACGCTGGGAACGGCGGCGGGGACATTCCTCGGACTGTCGCGTCTGGGCCTGCCGGGCCTCAATCGCGACGGCGAGCCCGAGCCTGTCGAGCCGGTCGCCGTCAACGCAGTGAGCGGGGCGCTGATGTATCTGTCGCGGGAGGCGTTCGAGGCGCTGGGCGGGTTTGATGCGGGGTATTTCCTGCATGTCGAGGACCTGGATCTGTGCCGGCGCGCCGAAACAATGGGCGGGTCGGTGATCTACACGCCGCACGCAGGGGCGCTGCATCACGGGGCGACCAGCGCCGCGCCGGGGATGACCGTGGAGCGACACAAGGCGGCCGGCCTGAAGCGGTATTTCTCGAAGTTCGCGGCCTCGCCGGGCGAGAGAGTGCTGGCGCGGGCGCTGGCGCCGGTGATGACGGCGGCGCTGCTGGCGCGTGCGTGGGCGAGGCGTGGGTAGGGAAAAGGCTCGCGGGCCGCGACGTGATCCGCTAGAGGGAAAGGCGGAGAAAGATCATGTCCCACATCAAGGTAGAGAAAACCGGCGGCGTCTCCATCACGCTGCCGAACGACCTCGCGGCCGTATTGCGCGTCGAGGAGGGCGGGTATGTCGATGCCGAACAGGTTGAGGGCGGGATCCTTCTGAAGCCGCTTTCGGCGGAGCGGCGCCGGGCAGCGGCGCTTGAGAGCATCCATGTGCTGCAAGCGCGCGTCCGTCCCGCCAAGGCGATGGAGAGTCTCTCGCCGGAGGAACAGGAAGACTTCATCGCCGAGACGCTTGACGACCGTGTGTGAAGCAGATGGACCAGAAGTGCTCGGCAGTGCTCGACACGACCGTGCTGGCGAGCGCCTTTCTGACGCCGGGCGGCGTGGCGGCTAAAGCCCTTGATCACGCTCTGTCCGACTACCGCCTGATCCTCTCATTCGACAGCCTGAGCGAGACATCGCGCAAGCTCCTCACCAAGAGAAAAATCCGCAGGAGCTACCTCTATACCGACGAAGCGGTGGGCGATTATGTTCAGCATCTGCTTTCGCTCGCCGGTATGACCGTGCGCGATCCCCAGCCCCTCTCCGGGATTGTACGCGATCCCGAAGACGACATGATCATCGCCTGCGCAGCCACCGCCGCCGCCGACTATCTGGTGAGTCGCGACAAGGATTTGCTGGTGCTTGGCGCCTATGGGGCGACCGCGATCGTCACGCCGCGCAGTTTTCTCGAAGTCCTGGCGACACGCTGAAATGCGTCGGCGAGGCGGAGGTAGGGCAGGGGGCCTGTGGCCCGCCCCCATCCCCCCTTCGGGGAACTTCCCCCGCTTCGCAGGGGAAGAGGGCGCCGGGTTTCAGTCGCCGGGTTTCAGTCGACGAGTTCGGGGACGTCTTCCGGGGCGGGGCGAAGTTCCTCGGGCGTGAGTTCGGTGACGCAACCGTCCGGCTCGACGACGGCGGCGACGAGGATGGACGGGTCGCCATTGGAATAGTTGAGGGCGTAGCGCCGCGAAAAGCGGATGCAGCGATCGACGGACGCCGCCGCGCGGGTGAGGGCGTCCAGCGCCTCGCGGCCCTCGGGTTCGTTGGCGTTGATCAGCCAGGCGGGGCGGTTGTCCTCGGCGACCGTAGGAATGACGGGGACGGATTCGGGCGGCAGGGTGATCTTGCCCCCGAGCTCGAAGACGAGGCTGGGCTCGGCATAGGAGATGGCGTGGATCTCCTTCGGGGCGGCGCCGGTGCAGCCGGAGGCTTTCCAGAGGGCGGTGTCTTCCGGCAGCGCGCACAGCTCGGTCAGTGCGTCGATCGCGGCGACGGTCGGAAGCATCCAGGTCTGGTTGGGCAGCACGGCGGCGCGGTAGCTGATCCCGCCGACCAAGGAGCAGGCGAGGATGCCGGCCAGCATGGGCAAAGCGAGCTTGCGCACAAAGGCGTAGACCGTCGCGGCGGAGGTGAGCACGATCAGGATGGACGGCCAGAAACCGATGCCGGTGGCGCGCCAGGCCTCGCGCCAGAGGAAATTGACGCGGTCGGCGAGTTCGGGTCCGAATTCCCGGGCGGCGTCGATGCGCAGGGCGGCCAGCGCCCAGGGTGTCGCAAGCCCCGCCAGAATCACGCTGACGCCAACGAAAAGGGCGAGCGAGACCCAGCGGTCGCGGGTCCAGACACCGGATTCGAACCAGCGGTCGGCGGCGGCGCCGGCCATCAGGGCGAAGGCCGGGTAGATGGGCAGGGTGTAGTGGACGAGCTTGGTGGGCGCGATCTCGAAAATGATCCAGGCCGGCACCGCCCAGCAGGCGAGGAAACGCCAGGCGCCCGCTTCGCCAGCGGACCAGGCGTCGGTCACGGACGAGGAGGGAGCGGGAGAGGGAGAGGCCGCAGCGCCCAGCGAGCTCATGCGCGGTCCCGGCGACGGCGCGGCGCGGGCGTGCATGCGCTGGTTGGCGAGGGTCTGGATCGCCATCCACAGACCTGGCGCGAGCAGCAGCGTGCCGGGCCAGAACAGCAGGGGCAGGGAGGCGAGGTGCATGCCCGGCGGTCCCTTGTGACCCTCGGCGGCGCGCACGATCTTCTGACCGAGATCGACGGCGGCGGCCTCCCACAGGAAGGCGCCCCCGGTCGCGACCTGCACGGCGATGAACCAGGGGAGGGTGAGGATCGCAAAGAGGCTGAGCCCCGGCCACCACAACAGCGGACGGGCCCACTCGATCCTGCGTTCCCAGGCGAACAGGGCGAGAATGCAGAGGCCGCCGATCATCGGCGAGATGACGCCCTTCAGAAGAACGCCGACCGCCATGCAGACCCAGAAGATCAGGCCGGTATAGCGTCCCTCGCCGATTCGCATGTGGGCGAGCGCCGCCATCATCAGCGCCATCACGCCGCAGAGCGCCGCATCGGTCTTGGCGATGTGCGCCTCGGAGGTGAGGAGGAGGCAGGAGCCGAGGAGGGCCGCGCCGATGAAGGCGGCCCGTCGGCTGAAGAGCGCCGTGCCGCCCCAGAACGTCGCCATCGCCGCCAGCATGGCGCCCAGCAGGGAGGGAATGCGGAAGGCGAAGATGTCGCGCGCCTCGGCGCCGGACGTCGCCGAGACGATGGCGGTCTGCATCCAGTGGATGCCGACCGGCTTCTTGTTGCGCAACCCGTCATGGTAGCGGATCACGACATAATCGCCGGTCTCCAGCATCTGCGAGCTGGCCTGGGAGAAGCGCGATTCGTCGCGGTCGAGGGCCGGCATCCAGATCAGCCCGGGCAGGGCCGCGACAAGGACGAATAGCGCCAGCGCGGCATAGGCCCAGCGGGTGAGGATGAAGTTGTCGAAAGAGGCCATCACGCGCGCTCTGTCCCGTCGCCGCCGGCAGCCCGCCGCCGCTGCTGGAGTGTGGTTATCTCTTCCGGTTGGCGCGGACCATACCCGCCCGGAGACGGATCGTCGCGGAGTTTGTGCGGGAAGGGGACCGGCGCCTCTCCCTACGCTGCGCGCCAGGTCTGCCGATGGCCCCCTTCCCGTCGATGCTGCGCATCGCGCTTCGAATGGAACAGAGTTGTGGCAGGCAAGGAAGATTCCCGGGTCGCGCTTCGCTTGCCCGAGAATGACTTTACTGAATGCTCTGTGCCGATAGGCGATAGCCCTGCCTTTCGGAGCGACAGGCGCCTTGGCCTGCGGGGTTGAGGGCAGTTTACCCCCCTCGCCGCTGCGCGGCTTTCCTGTTTTCTGGCCCCCCTTTAGGGAGGATAGGCGCCTCGCTCGTTGCACAGTGGATTTGACGCCTCGCAACCCAAGGCAGGCGCGGTTATAGAGAGGGTCAGGCTAGGCGCGCATTGCGCACTTCAAACATCAGGACGCCAGCGGTGACGGACATGAAGGCTGCGGAGACCCTGACGAGACCGGCGCCCGTTCCCGAAGGACCGACGGGCGGTCGCGCGGCGCTGGGTCGCCCCGAGATCAGCGTGGTCGTGCCGGTCCACAACGAGGCCGGCAATGTCGAGGCGCTGGCGCGCGAGATCGCCGCGCGACTCGACGGACGGGCCTATGAGATGATCTTCGTCGATGACGCCTCGATCGACGACACGCGCGAGCGGCTGTCGGGCCTCAAGGATGCGATGCCGTCGCTGCGGGTAATCGCCCACCGCAGAAACGCCGGACAGAGCCGGGCGGTGCGCTCGGGCGTGCTGGCGGCGCGGGCCGCCGTGGTGGTGACGCTGGACGGAGACGGGCAGAACGATCCGGAGGACCTGCGCGGGCTGGCGGCGCAGCTGACGCGGGCGGACGCCCCGTCCGGGCTGGCGCTGGTGCAGGGCCGGCGGGAGAAGCGCCGGGACAGTTCGTGGAAGCGGTTCGGCTCGCGACTGGCCAATTCGGTGCGCAAGGGTCTCCTCAAGGACGGCAATGTCGACAGCGGGTGCGGGGCGCGGGCCTTCCGGCGCGAGGCGTTCCTGCAGATCCCCTATTTCGACCACATGCACCGCTATCTGCCGGCCCTCATGATCTCCGAAGGGTTCGAGGTCGAGACGCGGCCGGTCAATCACCGCCCGCGCATGCACGGGCGGTCGAACTACACCAATTTCGGCCGGCTGGCGGACGCTGCCTCCGACCTGCGCGGCGTGATGTGGCTGCGGGGCCGCCGGCGCTCGCCCGGCGGGGTGGACGAGGTCTAGCGGGCTTCCCGGGGCTTTCATTCGCCCGGAATCTTCGGTAACTCTGCGGGGCAAGGCTAGGGCCGCCGCGACCAGAAAAAGACGCGGCGGACCGCGGGCCGACAAAGGGGACCATCATGCGCGCGATCTTCGGAATCTTCCCGCTGCTGTTCGTGCCCGTGATCATCTACAACCTGATGGCGTTCGGCTTTGGCGGCGGCCCGGACGGCACGCTCAGCATGACCGAGAACATCGCGCGGCCGCTGATGACGGTCGGAATGGTGGCGCCGGGCGCGGCCTGGGCGATCTCGTCGGGAGACCTGCTGATCATCTTCTCGATGGTGTTCTTCTTCGTCGAAATCCTGAAATCCACCTCGACCGGGGCCTCGACGATCGCCAATCATGCGGTGTCGATGATGGTGTTCATCCTCTGCCTGATCGAGTTCCTGCTGCTGAAGAATTTCTCGACCTCAGTGTTCTTCATCCTGACGTTCATGTGCCTGCTGGACGTGCTGGCGGGCGTCGTCGTCACAATCATCTCGGCGCGGCGCGACTTCACGGTGGGCGATGGCGGCGTCGGCGCGGGCATGGGTCGTTAAGGGCGGCGGTCGGAACAGCTCCGCTCTCCGCTGATCGGCTTCGCTCAGGACGCGGGCTTGGCCAAAGGGCGATTCGCGTGCTGAGGTGCCGGCATGGGCATTTTCTTCGACCAGGACTGGTTTGACGACCGGCTGAAGGCCTCGGGCCTCACGCGCTCGGCGCTGGCGCAGGCGGCAGGCATGACGATCGACGAGATCGAGCTGGTGTTCCGCGACCAGCGCGAGCTGGAGCGGGCGGAGGTTCAGGCCTTCGCCCGGGTGCTGTCAGCCGATCCAGGCGAGGTGGCGAGCCGGTCCGGCGCCGCCGACGCCGGGGATGCCTGGACGGATTCGCCGCGAGGAGCGGTGAACGGCGCGGCGGGCCAGCCAGACTTCGTGGTGACGCGCGACGTGATCGCAGGAATCCATGAGCGCATGGACCGGCTGGAGCGCCTGCTTGAGCTGGTGATCGTGAAGATCGACAAGCTGAAATAGGGATGCCGGGTAGGACCGCCTGTGTCCGGGCGCCGGTGGTTTTTGCCTCCCTGAGTCGCAGACTGGGGGAGGCGCCAAGCCGCGAAGCGGAGGGGGACCAAGGAAAGGAAGATTCCCGGGTCGCGCTTCGCTTGCCCGGGAATGACTACTCTCAAGGCCTTGACCCCTCAGTCTCGCTCGTCCTTCGACACGAGCCTTCGGCCCGGCTCAGGATGAGGCGTAGCGATCCACCTCTCCCTGCTTCGCCGGTGGAGGCAAGGCGCCGGTGGTTTTTGCCTCCCTGAGTCGCAGACTGGGGGAGGCGCCAAGCCGCGAGGCGGCGAAGCGGCAGGGGGACCAAGGAAAGGAAGATTCCCGGGTCGCGCTTCGCTTGCCCGGGAATGACTTCTCTCAATGCCTTCCCCCCTCCGTCTCGCTCGTCCTTCGACACGGGCCTTCGGCCCGGCTCAGGATGAGGCGCAGCGTCCAGCTCGTCCGGCTTTGCCGGTGGAGGACTTGGGCCGGTGGAGGCAAGGGGCCGGTGGACGCAAGGGAGAAGAATCAGGCCGTCCGGACGTAGCGGGGACGCAGGGGCGTGCGCGATTCCGGCTGGGCGTAGGCTCGCGCGGCCAGGCGGGGCGAGACGCCGGTGCGGGCAGGCTGGCCCAGCAAGTGGACGCCGAAGACCGCCGACAGCCAGGGCTGGCGCTCGTGCCGGGCGCGGCGGTCCGGCGAGGGGCTGCGTCGGTCGACCAGGGAGGCAAGGACGGTCTGACGCTGGCGGCGGTCGCTACAGCGAAAGACGTGGGGGGCGGGCTCGACGCGCATGACCCACGGCCGATG
>JAWXBJ010000112.1:0-5855 GCA_034439955.1 Alphaproteobacteria bacterium | reverse complement strand
TCTCCCAGGTTCGGTTGGAACCAGCGAAACGGCGCGGAAGCTGGGGGTTATCGGCCCTACAGCGGGCCATCATCTTGTTTTGTATCATGAAACTGGCGGTGGAAGAGAGTCTGAGGGCGAACTCTCGCCGCCCAGTTTTACCTACGAACGCTTTTGACGTGTCCACGCTGTAAATCTCCGGGCAGGATTGAGGTTGTGGCATCCATAATTTTCTCCTATTTTCTCAATCAGGGCCTACCATTCTGATGGAGTCGGCAATTTGGAGAGCGATGTGATGACCATCAGGGAGGTTGCAGACTACCTCAAGCTGGCTGAGAAAACCGCTTATCGCCTCGCGGCCGAAGGCAAGATCCCGGGCTTCAAGGTCGGCGCTTCGTGGCGCTTTCGGAAGAGCGAGATCGACCGATGGATTGTCGCCCAAGAAAAGGGGCAGGCTTGATCCATGGGGAGCTCCAAGTGACTGCGCTCGAAAGCCTGAAGAATGGGGCCATCGTTCAGGGGGTCGTTCCGAACCAGCCAGTTGAAGTGGTGTCTGTCGAGTGGATCGGCGACCAGGCGGTCAACCTCGTCTACCGAGTGCCCGGTGGCTCCGTCGCCGAGACCACCCTCTATCGAGACGATCAACACCGCCTGAGCGTCGAGGTCGGCGGCCGCGCCTGGTCATTCGATGCCGATGGCGCGCTGCTGAGGCTTGTGACCGAGGCCAATCGGATCAAGCTGGCGCACTTTTTCGACCCCTATCTCGCCATCCATACGAGCTTGGTCGAGCCGCTCCCCCATCAGATCTCCGCCGTCTATGGCGAGATGCTGACGCGCCAGCCGCTTCGCTTCCTGCTCGCTGACGACCCCGGCGCCGGCAAGACCATCATGGCTGGCCTGCTGATTAAGGAACTGATCGCCAGAAGCGATCTGGAACGCTGCCTGATCGTCGCGCCCGGTAGTCTGGTCGAGCAGTGGCAGGACGAGCTGGGGCAGAAGTTCGGGCTGGAGTTCGACATCCTCACCCGCGACATGATCGAGACGTCCCGATCAGGGAACGCGTTCAACGATCACAAAAGGCTAATTGCGCGCCTGGACGTTCTGGCCCGCAACGAGGACCTTCAGCAGAAACTCGCCAGTTCGACCGAATGGGATCTGGTGATCTGCGACGAAGCTCACCGTATGTCTGCGTCGTATTTCGGCGGCGATGTCAAATACACAAAGCGATACCAGCTGGGTCAGCTGCTGGGTCAGGCCTCGCGCCACCTGCTGCTCATGTCGGCCACGCCTCACAACGGCAAGGAAGAGGACTTCCAGCTGTTTATGGCCCTGCTCGACGGCGACCGGTTCGAAGGCCGCTTCCGTGACGGGGTCCACTACGCCGACACCGCCGACATGATGCGCCGCCTGACGAAGGAAGAGCTTCTCAGGTTCGATGGCCGTCCGCTCTTCCCGGAGCGCCGCGCCTATACGGTCAAGTACGAACTCTCGCCGGAGGAAGCTGAGCTCTACAGCGCGGTGACGGAATACGTCCGAACGGAGATGAACCGTGTTCTGCGTTTTGCCGAAACGGACGGTAAGAAGCGCAACAATGTCGGGTTCGCCTTGCAGATCCTCCAGCGCCGCCTCGCCTCGTCGCCCGCCGCCATCTATCAATCTCTGAAGCGCCGTCGGGAACGTCTGGAGAATGACTTGGCCGAGGCCCGGCTGGCCAAGCGCGCCGGGCGGACCCAATTCACCTCGGCCAGCGTCAATGACGAGGTGCTGCGCAACATTGAAGAGTACGGCCAAGACGAAGTCGACGACATCGAGGACCTGATTTCCACCGGCGCGACCACGGCGGAAACGATCGAGCAGCTGGAGATCGAGGTCCAGACCCTCAAGGGTCTGGAGAGCATGGCGCTCAGCGTCCTGGGTTCCGGCCAGGATACCAAGTGGAAGCAGCTCAACCGCATTCTCGACGAAGATCTGATGATCGACCCCGACGGCAACCGCCGCAAGCTGATCATCTTCACCGAGCCGAAGGACACGCTGCACTATCTGGTCGACAAGGTCCGGGCGCGCCTTGGAAAACCCGATGCCGTCGAGGTCATTCATGGCGGCGTCACTCGTGAAGAACGCCGCAAGGTCGTCGAGCGGTTCATGCAGGACCGCGACATGCTGGTCCTGATTGCCAACGATGCGGCCGGCGAAGGTGTGAACCTTCAGCGCGGACACTTGATGGTCAACTACGACCTCCCCTGGAACCCGAACAAGATTGAACAGCGTTTTGGTCGTATCCACCGGATCGGTCAAACTGAGGTCTGCCATCTCTGGAACCTCGTTGCCGCCGACACCCGTGAGGGCGAGGTCTACGGCCGTCTTCTTGAAAAGCTGGAGGCCGCCCGTGAGGCCCTTGGGGGCCGGGTCTATGACGTTCTCGGCGAGCTGTTCGAAGGCACGGCGCTCAAGGACCTGCTCTTCCAGGCAATCCAGTACGGCGAGCAGGAGGATGTGAAAGCCCGCTTGTTCCAAGTCGTCGATGGCGCTGTTGATCAGGATCACCTGCTCAAGCTGCTCGAGCGTCGAGCGCTCACCAATGACACCATGCCGCAAGCCAGGGTGCATGAACTGCGGCTCGATATGGAAAGGGCCGAAGCTCAGCGCCTCCAGCCGCACCATGTACAGAGCTTCTTCGTGGAGGCGTTCCAGCATCTGGGCGGCCAGATTAAACGCCGGGAAGAAGGACGATGGGAAATCACCCATGTGCCAGTCGTTCTGCGCGAGCGTGATCGGCAAATCGGCTCCGGTGCGCCGATCCAGAAAAAATACGAACGCGTCTGCTTCAAAAAAAGCCGGATCAACCAACAGCCGGTGGCGGCCTTCATCTATCCTGGTCAGCCGCTCATGGAGGCCGTGATCAGCGTCATCAGGGAGAAATACGATCACCTGATGAAGCGCGGCGCTGTCCTGATTGATGACACCGACAGCGGGGACAGCATCGAGGCGTTGTTTCTCCTCGAGCACAGCGTTCAAGACGGCCGGACCACATCCCTGGGCAAGCCGCACATCATTTCCGAGAAGCTGCAGTTTGCAGCCATCGACCGAGACGGAAACGCCAACGATGCCGGGATAGCACCGCACCTCAATCTGCGCCCGGCAACGCCAGAGGAAATCGCCCTGGTTGAGGATCTACTCAACGAGGACTGGCTGCGCACGGATATGGAAAAGACCGCAGTCCGCTTTGCCACGGTCGAACTCGCCCAGGGCCATATCGCCGAAGTGAAGGCAAGGCGCTTGCCCGAGATCGATAAGGTCGAGCACGAGGTGCGCGCACGCCTCAAGAAGGAAGTGAACTACTGGGATGCCCGGGCCTTTGAACTCAAGGAGGAAGAGCGGGCAGGCAAGAAGACCCGGCTAAACTGGCAGAACGCCGAACGGCGGGCGGAGGACCTCGCAGAGCGGCTCAAGCGCCGGATGGACGTTCTGGAGCAGGAGCGGTTCATCTCGTCCCAGCCACCCCGCGTCCGGGGCGGTATGGTTGTGATTCCGAGAGGGTTGCTTGAGGCTCGGCGGCCAGCTGGCGAAACAGCAGGGGCTGGCTTCTCCCAAGATCCCGCCGCCAGGCGTTTGATCGAGTTGGCTGCGATGGACGCCGTGATGGAGATCGAGCGTGCGCTGGGCAATGCCCCAAAGGACGTCTCAGCCCAGAAGGTTGGCTACGATATTCAGTCCTATGACCCGAAGGCCGAACACTTGCGCTTCATTGAAGTGAAGGGCCGGATCGATAGCGCAGACTCTGTGATGATCACCCGGCAGGAGATGATCACCTCCCTGCATGAGCCGGACAAATTCATTCTGGCGATCGTGCTGATCGAGGCCGGCTTAGCCCGCGAACCGCGCTATGTCCGAGGCGCGCTCGATACGCGCGAACCGCCGTTCGAGCAGAACGCCATCCAGTTCAACATAAAGCGCCTGCTTGACCGGGCCGAGGACCCCGCATGACGACCACTTACAAGAAGAAACTGATCGAAGTCGCCATTCCGCTGGAGGCCATTAACGCGGCTTCGGCACGTGAGAAGTCGATTCGGCACGGGCATCCGTCTACCCTGCATTTGTGGTGGGCGCGGCGGCCGTTGGCTGCTTGTCGGGCGGTGTTGTTTGCTCAGCTAGTGGATGATCCATCCAGCCTTCCCGACCAGTTTCCGACGGCCGAGTTGCAGGATGCTGAACGCAAGCGGCTATTCGCGATCATCGAAGAGCTGGTGATCTGGGAAAACTCTACCAATGAAGAGGTACTGGAGCGCGCGCGCGCGGAAATCCGGCGCAGCTGCGGTGGCGCGCTGCCGCCGGTCTATGACCCGTTCTCGGGCGGAGGGTCGATTCCACTGGAGGCCCAGCGGTTGGGCCTGCCCGCCTATGGGTCCGACCTTAACCCTGTGGCGGTGATGATCGGCAAGGCGATGATCGAGATCCCGCCGAAATTCAAAGATCAGAAACCGATCCACCCCGGCGTCAAGGACCGGTCATTCTATCGCAACGCGGAAGGGCTGGCGGAGGATGTGAAGTATTACGGCGAATGGATGCGGGAAAATGCGTGGGAACGCATCGGGCATCTGTATCCGCAGGTGAACTTGCCGAAGGAATATGGTGGTGGCAAGGCGACAGTGATTGCCTACCTATGGGCGCGCACGGTGCCCTGTCCCGACCCAGCTTTTGCGCACGTCAAAACTCCATTGGTGAGCAGCTTTGAACTATCGGGCAAAGCTGCAAACCGAGCCTGTGTCGACATCATCGTCACCGGCGACCGGTATGAGTTCAAGGCTAGAAATGAGCGGGTAGGAGATAAAGTTTCGCCGAGGTCTGGAAACGTCAGCAGGCAGGGGGCCCACTGCCTGATTTCTGGAGCAGCTGTCCCTTTCAAATATATTAGAGAAATGGCGAAAAATGGCGAAATGGGTCAGACCCTATTCGCCGTAGTTGCCGATGGCCCCAAGGGGCGCGTTTACATCTCCCCTAATAGTGCGGTGGAGGAGGCTGCGCTTTCCGCAAAGCCCGCAGCCCGCCCCTCATTAGAGATTTGTCACTGGCCGGGCCGAACGAACGTTGTTGAATATGGAATGACAGACTTTGGTTCGTTGTTCACAGATCGTCAGATCGTTGGTTTACAGACTTTTGTCCAACTTGTTCGTGAGGTGCGTGAAAATATACTTGCTGAGGCTTTAGTTGCAGGTCGGCAAGATGATGGTGTGCCACTTGCAGACGGCGGCCACGGCGCAAAGTCCTACGCAGATGCTGTATCTACCTATCTGAGCTTCTTGGTTGGTCAATTGGCGAATCACTCATCCACCGTTTGTGGATGGAATAGTCCTAACCAACAAATGCGTTCTACGTTCTCCCGGCAGGCATTGCCGATGAACTGGGACTTTGCAGAAGTGAATATTTTTAGCGAGTCCAGTGGAAGCTATCTGAGTTTGTTTACCAGAATGGTAAAAAGTTTCGAAGCACTAGGCGCATCACAATCTGAAGGTAAAGTCGTTCAGCATGATGCTCAGACTCTGCAGTATCCTGCCGGAACTGTGATATCGACTGACCCTCCATATTACGACAATATTAGCTATGCTGATCTTTCTGATTTTTTTTACATGTGGATGCGTCAGTGCTTAAAAGACACCTTCCCTGAACTGTTTTCTCTTATTGCTACACCCAAGCAAGAGGAGTTGATTGCGCAGCCTTATCGTCAGGGTGGGAAACAGAAAGCAGAGTCATTTTTCTTGGAAGGCATGACAAGTGCAATTAGCGAGCTATAGCCGAATCTTGGTGACGCGCTGACGGATCAAGCGGCGGCGACTTCGGCTTGAGAATTGAGCGACGCTGCTGTTTCCTCGATGCCGTCT
>JAWXBJ010000111.1:0-6509 GCA_034439955.1 Alphaproteobacteria bacterium | reverse complement strand
TCCTGGGGCTGGAGCAGGTCCCAAGGGTATGGCTGTTCGCCATTTAAAGTGGTACGTGAGCTGGGTTCAGAACGTCGTGAGACAGTTTGGTCCCTATCTGCCGTGGGTGTAGGAAGCTTGAGAGGATCTGTCCCTAGTACGAGAGGACCGGGATGGACATACCTCTGGTGGACCAGTCGTGGCGCCAGCCGCGCAGCTGGGTAGCTATGTATGGTCGGGATAACCGCTGGAAGCATCTAAGCGGGAAACCCACCTCAAAACGAGGCTTCCCTGAGAGCCGTGATAGACTATCACGTCGATAGGCCGGGTGTGGAAGTGTCGCGAGGCATGAAGCTTACCGGTACTAATTGCTCGATAGGCTTGATCAATCTCAAACCCATGCGTGGCGACGAATATGTCGCCGCCAAAACCTTCTGCCGGCGCCTGACGCCGGAGAAGCAGAACCGCACGCTGGACGGTTTATGTTGTTGTTTCGATCGACTTGGCTGACCTGGTGGTTTTCGCGGGGGTTCCCCACCCGATCCCATACCGAACTCGGTCGTTAAGTCCCCCAGCGCCAATGGTACTATGTCTCAAGGCATGGGAGAGTAGGTCGCTGCCAGGTCTGCCAAGTCGATCGTCCTGCCTGCCTCCTCGAACCGGAGAGCAGGGGCCTCCTTCCCAACACTTTGCGCGCTTCCCGAGCGTGCGAACGCGGCTCTTTCGGGCTTGTTGTCGATCTGCGGATCGGCCGCAAGGCGCGCAGGGCCGCGATTTTGTTTTTGGTATCGCCTTGGACGCCGGGTCCAATGTGAACCGATCTTTGTGCGACCCGATCCCGCCGTCGCGGGATGGAGCAGCCCGGTAGCTCGTCAGGCTCATAACCTGAAGGTCACAGGTTCAAATCCTGTTCCCGCACCCATAAAAAGGGATCGGGTCGCGCGAATGAAACGGCCCCGCTCGAAAGAGCGGGGCCGTTTGCATGTCGATCCGGCGGTCCACAGCCCGTTCGCGAGTCCGGAGCATCGCTTCGGACCCCGGCTCACCTCGTCGGGCTCACAACCTGAAGGTCACAGGTTCAAGTCCTGTTCCCGCACCCACACACCGGCCTCGCGCAAGCGGGGCCGTGTGTGTTTGAACGATGCCTGACGCTGCTCCCCTTACGTCCAGTTTCAGGCCGCCCAGTCTCAGACAGTCCTGTCTCAGGCCGTCCTGTCTCAGGCAGTCCAGTCTCAGGCAGTCGAGGGTCAGGCGGTTTCACGTAGCGCGGGAGTTCGCACCCAAACTCATCCAGACGATGCGGCCCCCAAAGCCTGTGACCTCCCACTGGCCGGCGGCTCGCGAAGGGCTGGGATTGCGCCAACTGCAATCCAGCTAGAGCAACCTGCGTCCTCTTTGACGCAGACAGGATGTTCTGCGTCTGGAACTCTCGCCTGCCTCCGGCGTTACGTTTCGTTAGATCGCGAGGGGACCCTGAAAAATGCCACACTTGGGCGACGACCCGTTGTGTCCGGCGTTCCGTGCGGGCGGTGGAATGCATGAGCCCGCGCCAGGGCTCGCTTCATGACGGCTTTCCATGTGTTGATTGTCGAGGACGAAGCCCTCGTCGCCCTGATGATGCAGATGCTGGTCGAGGATGAGGGCTGGACCGCGATCGGGCCGGTGGGGACGGTGGCCAAGGCGATCGAGACCGTTAATGCCGGGATCGAGATAGGCTGCGCGCTCCTTGACCTCAACCTGCGGGGAGAGACCTCATGGCCTGTCGCGGACGCATTGGCGGCCAAGGGCATCCCGTTTGCTTTCACCAGCGGCTATGGCGCGTCGGGGCTCGAGACGCGGTTTGCCGACCGGCCGATCTTCCCCAAGCCCATCGATGAAAACGCCGTGCGGCGGTTTCTGACGCGTATGGCCGGGGCGCCCGTCCAGGGCTGAGCAGGTTCGACCCGATGAGCATGCGTGCGCCGACAGGTCGCGCCCCGCATCGCGTTTACGCTTAACTGAAAATCCTCGATCGGCTGTCATGCCGGCAGGGCGAGTTGCGGCGCTGCGACACCCTCGCGCAAATCGGTGTTGTGAGTCACAAGATTATTGTTTATCGATATGTGCGTGGCGGAGCTTCAGGCGCCTCGCGATCGACCTCTGCGGAGACACGAACGGACATGAGCCTGGCCCTTTCCACGCTGATCTACGAATGGCGCCGGTATCTGGCGGCGGTCATCGCGCTGGCGCTCGCCGGGGTGCTGATGCTGGCGCTCTCGGGGCTTTTCGTGGGACTGCTTTCCTCCTTCACCGCCGTCATCGATCGCTCGCGCGGCTCGCTGATCATCATGATGGCCGACGCATCGTCCATGCAGGGCGCATCCTCGGCGCTCCCGGCGCGAGTCCTGCCGCTGATCTATCGCCATTCGGACGTCGTGGAGGTGCGCGACATTCCCGGCGACTTCGGACAGCTCTACGCACCCGGGGCGACGGAGCCGAAATTCGTCAACATCATGGTGGTCGACACGGCCCCCGATTCCGTGACGTTGCCCGTCGATTTTTCCGAGGAGGTGAGGCTGGCCTTGTCGGTCCCGTTCAACATGGCGGTCGACGCCTCGGCCCTGAAACAGCTCGGGGTCAAGGTCGGAGACGAGGCCTCCCTCAATGGACGGACAGTCCGGGTCGCCGCGCTCCTTCAGAACTATCCCAACATGCAGGCGCCCAATGTCGTGGTCTCGCGCCAGACCCAGCGCCTCATGGGCCGGGCCAATGACGCGCAGCTTGGCCAGCTGATGGTGAGGATCAAGAATCCCGCAGAGGCCGAACGCGTCCGCGATGAACTCAATGCGATCGCCGACGGCCAGTACCGGGCCTGGACCAAGAAGGAGCTCTCGGACGAGACGCTGAAGGAGGTGATGCAGGAGGGCCTGATCGCCATGATGATGGGCTTCGCCAGCACGCTCGGTTTCATCATCGGCGTCGCCATCACCTGGCAGACCCTGCGCGGCGCCATCCTCGCCAACATCAAGGAGTTCGCCAGCCTGCGCGCTCTTGGCGTCTCCATGGGCGATTTGCGCCTGGTGATCATGGAGCTGTCCTTCTGGGTTGGCGTCGCCGGAGTCGCCATGGCCGCCGTCTTCATGACGGCGCTGACCGGCATAGCTGGCGTCAACGGGATACCCATGGGCTACCAGCCGGCGTCCCTGATGCAGACCGGCGTGCTGCTGCTCATCATCGCGGTGGGGTCTGGCGCCCTCACCCTCGGCGCGCTCAACAAGGGCGAACCTTCGGATCTCCTGCGATGAGCCCAGCCACACTCGTTCGAACCCCGGCGGCGGATGAAAGCCCGCTTGACGAGGCAGGCGCCGCTCCGGCCGCCGCCGTCAAACGCTACGCCATCGAGGCGCGGGGTCTCACCCGTGCCTTCGGCAAGGGTGCGCTGAAGACCCCGGTGCTGAAGGGCATCGACCTGCTGGTGGAGGAAGGCGAGATCGCCCTGGTGATGGGTCCTTCCGGGTCCGGCAAATCGACCCTGCTGGCGGCGGTCTCGGGTCTCACCCGGCCGGACGGCGGCAAGGTGATTGTGCTCGGAGAGGATCTCTGGTCGCTCTCGCGCGGCAAGATCGACCGCTTTCGCCTGCGCAATTGCGGCTTCATCTTCCAGGGCTTCAATCTCTTTGCAGCGCTGACGGCGATGCAGCAGATCCAGACGGTGCTGAAATATGTTGGTCTGAAGAAAGCCGAGCGGAAAGCCGTCGCCATGGAAACGCTGGTGGCGGTCGGTCTCGACCATCGCCTGCACAATCGCCCTGACAAGCTGTCGGGCGGCGAGAAGCAGCGGGTCGCCATCGCGCGGGCCCTGGCCAAGAAGCCGAGGCTGATTTTCGCCGACGAGCCGACATCGGCTCTCGACGGCGAGAACGGCCGCATCATCATGGAGCTGCTGCGCAAATCCGCCAAGGAGCAGGGCGCCACCGTGCTGTGCGTCACCCATGATGTCCGCCTGGCGCAGTATGCCGACCGCATCATCACCATTGAGGACGGCCGCATCACCTCGACCAATGCCGACCCGGCCTCCTTCCATCACTGAGTCACCACAGAACGGACAACCGTCATGACCGCCCTCCCCAAAATGACCGCGCTGGCGATGCTGGCCTCGCTCGCCCTCATGTCGGCGTGCGGCGGACCCGGCGCCGGCGAGCCCCCGAAGCCTGGCTCGAAGGAGGCGATCGCCGCCGCCGCCGCCGTCGAGACGCCTTATGCGGCGATCGCTTCGGGCAAGGTCGACATCGAGGGCGGCCTCGTGGATGTCGCCGCGCGGGCGCCGGGGATCGTCAAGGACGTGCTGGTCCAGGAAGGCGACAAGGTCGTCAAGGACCAGATTCTTGCGCGCCAGGACGACGCCGACGCGCGCCTCAGCCGCAACCGGGTCGCCGCCCAGCTCAACCAGGCCGAGGCCCAGCTGCCGATTCTCGAAGTCCAGATACAGGCCGCCAGTCGCGAACAGGCCCGGCTGGAGCGTCTGGTGGCCGAGACGGCCGTGTCGCAGCAGGTCTACGAGCAGGCGATGGACGTCACACGCCAGATGGAGGCGCAGGTCGCGGCGCAGCGGTCATCGGTGATGCTGGCCCGGGCGCAGCTGGCGGAAGCCAATTACCAGGTCGAGCTCTATGTCGTGCGGGCGCCGGCCGACGGACGCATCGTGCGCCGCTACGCCAATCCCGGGTCGGGCGCGTCCACCCTTCAGGTGACGCCGCTTTTCCAGCTGCAGCCGGATACCCAGCGCATCGTGCGCGCCGAGTTGGAGGAGCGCTCGCTGAGCCTCGTTTCGGCCGGCCAGAAAGTCGAGATCGTGCCGGAATCCGACCAGACGGCGACCTATCCCGGCTCGGTGATCCGCATCGCCGAGGTGATGGGCTCGCGCAAGCTGAAATCCGACGACCCCAGCGAGCGCACCGATGAGCGCGTCGTCGAGGTGGTGATCGACGCGGAAAGCGCGCCGGTGCTGGTCGGCCAGCGCGTGTTCGTGAAGTTTCTCAAGGGCGACGGCAAGACGGCGCAGCGATAGGGCGCATTCCTGGGTCCAACCGATCCAGTTTGATCGCAAGCAGGCTCAGGGCAGGGGTTCGATCCGGAAGATCTCGCCGCCGATGTCGACGATGTACATGTTGCCCGCGACATCGGTCCCGAACGCGACCACCGATCCGATACTGCCGACATCGGGGGTGAAATTGGTGTTCTGGACGGTGAAGGCGCTGCTCGGCAGCACGCTCCCGAGGTTCAGGCTGGCGACGGGCAGGCTCCACAGATTGTTGGAAATAAAGTCGCCGAAGACGTACTGCGCCTGAAGGTCTTCGACGGGACCGCGATAGACCGCCCCGCCGGTGATGGATGCGCCGACGCGTGGTCCGCTGCCGCGACCATACTCGGTCACCGGTAGCGTGAAGCCCGGATCGTCCGCCCCGCCATTGAAGGGCTGCGAACCCTCGCGACGATTCCATCCGTAGTTGACGAGGGTCGCGACATTGGGTCCGAGCAGATCGACTTCCTCGATCGCATTCTGGCCGACATCGCCAATGAAAATGTTTCCGGTGATCGCATCGACGCTGCCGCGAAACGGATTGCGTAGACCCATCGCAAGAATTTCGGGCGATCCGCCGCCGGAGCCGAATGGGTTCAGGCTGGGGATGGCGTAGTTGCGGGCGCTGTCGGAGGGAAAACCGTCTGACGTAATGTCGAGGCGCAGCACCTTGCCGAGAAGGCTTGTGCGGTTCTGCGCGGTGGTGGGATCGCTGCCGCCATCGCCCATGCCGACCAGAAGCTGTCCGGCGCTGTCGAATGCCAGAAACCCTCCCTTGTGATTGCTGGCGGCCGGCTGCGGGATCGAAATAACAAGGCTCGACGAGGCTGCGATGGCCTGATCATAGGCGATCGACAGGGTCTGGTAGCGGCGAATCTCCGTTGTGTTGGCGCTGGTCGGATTGAGGTGGAGATAGAAGGTCCGGTCGATGACGAAGTTCGGCGAGAAGGCGATGGCAACGAGACCCTTCTCGCCGGTGGTGTCGATCTGACCGGTCAGGTTGAGGAAGTCGGTTGCAGCGAACGCGCCCGTCACGGGATCCATGATGCGGATGCGGCCCGCTCTCTCCACGACGGCGATGCGCCCGCTGCCGTCCGGCAGACCTGAGACGAATATCGGCGCGGCCAGGCCGCTGGCGATGCGTCGAACGCGCAGACCGTTCGGGACATTGGACACGGTCACGCGCATGGCGAGCGTTGAAGTCAGCAAGCCGTCCGTGGCCGCCAGGCTGATCTATAGATGTTGTCGCCATTGGCGTCGGAGGGCGCCTCGAAATTGGGTTGGGCGGCGAATCGCAGCTGCTGGGTGGCGGCGTTGAAGACAAAGCGCGACAGATCCGCGCCGCCTGTTGCGGAGTAAGTGACGGCCGATCCTTCCGGGTCCGTCGCGGCGGCGCGATAGACCACGCCGCTGGCGTTCTCCATCACCGAGATGGCGGCCGGCGACGAGAAAGAGGGGGCCTGGTTGATAG
>JAWXBJ010000110.1:0-13913 GCA_034439955.1 Alphaproteobacteria bacterium | reverse complement strand
GTTTTGGAGGCATGGGGTAAGGGTGGGGATAAGGCCGGCAAGTCAGCGAGGCGGCTCTCAGGATTCGATGCGCCTGCATCCAAGAATTTGGCCCCGCTTGCGCCAAGGCTGGATCCTATTCTCGCCGGGATGACGTTGGCGGGCAGGCGCGCTGATTTCATAGGTGCAGAGACTGATTCAACGATCGACCTGATCCAGGTCGATCGCATCAGGCTTTATCCGACCCGGCGGCCTGCGGCGTCGATCAGCAGCTGTCCGTCTTCCTTGGCGAGCGGTCCCGGCGGCCAGCGGTCGAGAAGGTCGAGCGCCAGCTCGCTGGGACGGCAGAGGCGAACGCCTTTGGGCGTGCAGACGAAGGGTCGGTTCACCAGAATCGGGTGCGCAAGCATCGCCTCGATCAGGGTCGTTTCAGGCACGCCGTCGGCCAGCAGCCCGAGTTCGGCGGCCGGAGACTTCGTCTCGCGCAGGGCTTGTCGGGCCGTTACGCCCGCCGCCGCAAAGAGCGAGTGGAGATGGCCGCGCGTCCAACCGTCGGAGAGGTAGTCGATCACCATGGGTTGGTAGCCGGCCGCGAGGATGATCGCGAGCGCGTTGCGGGATGTTCCGCAATCGCGATTGTGATGGATCACCACGGGAAAGGCTGGCGTCATGTGGCGGCTTCCGGTTTGGGTCTTGAAAAGAGGAGCTTCGTCGCGACCAGCGCCGCCACGGCCCCGACAAGCTGGGCGAAGATGAAACCGGGCGTGTCTTCTGGCCGGACGCCGGCGAAGGTGTCGCTCAGCGATCGGGCGATGGTGATGGCCGGATTGGCGAACGAGGTGGAGGCGGTCCACCAGTATCCCGCCGCAATGACCAGCGCGACCGAGGCGGCGACCGCTTCCGGTTTCCAGCACAGGGCGCTGCGGATGGCGAAGACAAGGGCGAACGTGGCGACGGCTTCGGAGAGCATCTGCGCGGCGCCGGAGCGGTCCGTGGCCGCAACCTGGATCACCGGAAGCTCGAACATGAGATGGGCGAGCCACGCGCCGAGAATGCAGCCCCCGATCTGGACGGGGATGTAGAGCGCGGCGTCAAGCGGCCGGATGTGGCGGTCGAGCGCGGCGACGAGGGTGACAGCGGGATTGAAGTGGGCGCCGGAGACGCCGCCAAGGGACGTCACGAGCACGAACAGCATTGCGGCGGTCGCCAGCGTATTGCCCAGTAGGGCGATTGCGGCGTTGCCGTCGGCTAGACGGCTGGCGAGAACGCCCGAACCGATCACGGTCGCGGTGAGCAGAACAGAGCCGAGCCCTTCCGAGAACAGGCGGCGGCTCAGCATGGGGCGCCGCCGCAACAATCCTGCGTCAGGAAGGCGATCAGAACTCGCATCGCCTCGAAGTCGGCCGTGAAGATGATCTGGCGGCCCGAACGCTGCTGCCGGATCAGGCCCGAGCGGACGAGAGCCTGGGTGTGAAAGGTGAGGGAGGAGAGGGGAAGGCCGACGCGTCCCGCGATCTCTCCAGCCGAGAGACCTGCCGGCCCGGTCTCGACCAGCGCCCGAAAAACGGCGAGACGATGCTCGTGGGCCAGTGCGCCGAGAGCGGACACGATGCCGGCGGCGGGCGGGGAAGCGACGATGAGGATCTCGGAGTTTGACATTCCAACGAATATCGTAGGATGAGACGGGGCCTGGCGCAACTCCGTCGCCGATGATCAACGCTTTAATCCGATATCATCCGGGACGAGCGGCGTGCCGAGTGGCGGCTGTCAATTCATGCCGCCGGCGCTGACGGCGACCATGGCTGCGCGCAGGGTGCGGTCGCCGATTTTCCAGCCGGCCTGGAACATCTGGGCGACGGACCCGGCGGGATGCTCGGAGGGGATCTGGGTCACGGCCTGATGGTGGGCCGGGTCGAAAGCGGCCCCGGGGCTGGCGTCGATCGCCGTGACGCCATGACGGGCGAGGACCGCGATCAGCTCCTTTTGCGTCAGCTCGACGCCTTCCAGCATGGTTCTGGCGGCGTCCGGCAACAGGGTGCGGACGCCCGGCGTCAGGCTTTCGAGAGCGCGCGTCAGGTTGTCGGAGACGTTGAGGGTGTCGCGCGCGAACTTCTCGACGGCGTAGACGCGTTCGTCGGCGATCTGACGATTGGCGCGCTTGCGGACGTTTTCCGTCTCGGCGAGCGTGCGCAGGATCTGGTCCTTCAAGGCGTCGCGCTCGGCCTCGAGTTCGGCGATGCGGGGGGCGAGGGGGTTTTTGAAGGCATCGGGCGCGGGCGCGCCGGGGTCATAATCGCCGCCCGGGGCGGGGTCCGGCGCGGCGCCGGCTTCCGGGGTCGACGGTGCGACGCTTGACGGGGCGCTCGCCTGGGGGCCGGTTCCGTTCCCGGGGGCGGTCTTGATGTCGTTGCTCATTGCCACTCTCTTTTTCCGCCGGACGCGGTCCGGGCCGGCTAGGTCAGCCCAACAGGCGGCCGAGAACCTGGGCGGTGTAGTCCACCATCGGAATGACCCGGGCATAGTTGAGCCGGGTCGGACCGATGACGCCCAGCGCCCCTACGATCTTTCGCTCGGCGTTCATATAGGGGGCGACGATCATCGCGGAACCCGACAGCGAAAAGAGCGGGTTTTCTGAACCGATGAACAGGCGAACGCCATCGGCGGCGCGGGCGGTGTCGAGGACGTTGAGGAGGTTCTCGGAGCGTTCGAGTTCCGCGAACAGGTCTCGCACGCGGTCGAGGTCCTGGGCATCCCCGGCCTCCTCGAGCAGGTTGGCGCGTCCCCGCACGATGAGTGAGCGGCCGCGATAGGGGTCCTCGCCCGACCATTGCGCCAGGCCGTCCTCGACGAGGCGGGAGGCCGCCTCGTCCAGAGCCGCCTTGCGGGTGCGGACCTCGTCGATGACGGCGGAGCGGGCCTCGGAGAGGGTTCGGCCCTTCATCCTGGCGTTGAGATAATTACCGGCCTCGATGAGGGCGGAGGCGGGCAGGCCGGGTGGAAGGGCGAGGATGCGGTTCTCGACCTCGCCCGTCTCGGCGACGATGACGGCAAGCGCCTGCTCCGAGGAGATGCGCACGAATTCGACATGACGCACGGGGCTGTCCTGCGCCGGACTCGCCACGAGACCCGCGCCGCCGACGAGGCCGGAGAGAAGTTCGGAGGCGTCCGCCAGCACAGTCTCCATGCGGCGGTTTCCGCTGCCGGCGAGGCGATTTTCGATGGCGCGCTTGTCAGCCTCGGCGGGCTCGCCGATCTGCAGCAACGAATCGACGAACAATCTGAGACCCGCATGGGTCGGGATGCGCCCGGCCGAGGTGTGCGGGGCGTTACAACGTCCCACAGCTTTTCCCAAAGCCCCGAAAGCTTCACACATGCGTCCTTCCGGCCGAACCCCCGACCAGCTGCGCGAGATCAGCCTTGAGCCCTCGCCGACGCGCTATGCGGAAGGATCGTGCCTCGCGAAATTCGGGCACACGCATGTGCTGTGCACGGCGAGCTGGGCCGGGGAGGTTCCGCGTTGGAAAAAGGGTCGCGGCGAGGGCTGGGTGACAGGCGAATACGGCATGCTGCCGCGCGCCACCCACACGAGGGGACGAAGGGAGGCGGCCGAGGGCAAGCAGTCGGGCCGCACGCAGGAAATCCAGCGCCTGATCGGGCGGGCGCTCAGGTCGGTGACGGATCTCAAGGCGCTGGGCGAGAACACCATCACGATAGATTGCGATGTGCTGCAGGCCGATGGCGGCACGCGGACAGCGTCGGTCACCGGCGGTTATGTCGCGCTGGCGCTGGCCTGCCGGTATCTGGTCGAGGAGGGCGTCATCAAGACGAGCCCGCTGTCAGCGCAGGTCGCGGCGGTATCTTGCGGCGTCTATCTCGACGCGGCGGTGCTCGACCTCGACTATCCCGAGGATTCGGCGGCGCAGGTGGACGCAAATTTCGTGATGGCCTCCGATGGCAAGCTGATCGAGATTCAGGGAACGGGCGAGCAGCGGGCGTTCTCGCGGGCCGAGTTCAACGCACTGATGGATCTGGCGGAAAAGGGGTGCGGGGAATTGTTTGCAGCGCAGCGCGTAGCGATCGGTTAATTCGGATTGGGGGGCTTGGCGACGTCGACTATTCGGCCGCAACCGTCGTCTCGTCCTCGCCTTCGGAGGAGACAGCCTCGGGGTCCCAGACAAGAATGTCGCCGGGCTGGCATTGCAGTTCCCGGCAAAGGGCTTCGAGCGTCGAAAAGCGGATGGCCTTGGCCTTGCCCGTCTTGAGAATCGACAGGTTGGCGAGCGTGATGCCCACCTTGTCGCCCAGTTCGGTGAGCGACATTCGCCGGTCCAGAAGGACCCTGTCCAAGGTTACGCGGATAGCCATTCAGGCTTTCGACCGTATCATCGTGGCGGCTCCGGGAGCGAAGCCGGGTTGCTCAGGCGGTCTAGGCTCGGACCGTTCAACCTTGCCCGGCGAGCCGGGCATCATATCGTCATCTTCTGTTCCTCGCGCATCGCTGCGCCTTCCTTGAAGACCTGCGCAAGTACGACAAGGGTCAGGACCGAGAACCATACCGAGATATTCAAGGAGAAAGTGATCGTCGCCTCGCCCTCGTTGACGACGCCGAAGGCGCCCAGCAGGAATTGCACCAGCAGGCTGATGAACATCCGGGCGATCTCGATTCCGGCCAGCACGATGGCAATCGAGCGGAAACGGCGCGCATTGTCGGGCACGAACGGGTCGCCCGCCACCAGGGTCTCGAAGACGCCGCGCAGATACGAGCAGATGATCATCGCGCCGATACAGAACACCGTACCGACCAGCGTCCAGACGGCGATCCTGGCCGGCTCGTCGATGGCGATGCGCTCGAACGCCGCGACAGGCTCCCCGCCATTCATCAGCGCGAAGACCGAAATGCCCGTCACGATCCAGATAAAGCCGAGCAGGGCGCACGAAACGACCCAGGCGACGTCGACCGCCACCTTGAGGAAGGACGATATCGATCCCCGGCCGATCGCGCGCATCTGCATCAGGCGTCCCATCCATTGTGTCGCGCAAGGTTAAGGCCGACAAGCATCCCGCCCGGTTCCCGCCCGTTATCGCCCGCCGGCGAGAGTGTCTGTGGGCTGAGATTCGGACCATATCGAAAATCAATATGGACGTCCATGTCGGCGGGCGAAAGGATGCTAGAGCATTTTCCGGTCAATCCGAGTCAGCCGGTCAATCCGAGTCAGAATGACCGGAGAAAAACGCTTTACATCAAAAGTTTAGGGCTTGATTCAACGATCAATCCGCTGCGGACTGATTGCATCAAGGTCCAGGGTGGCGGTTCAGCAGTTGCATGCCGTCGCCGCGCCCGGTTTTCGAGCCTCAGAATCAGGAACTGACAGCCTTGAACACAGCTCGCAGGATCGCTCCGGGCCGGATCGTCGCCGCCACCCACAATCCCGGCAAGGTGAGAGAGCTGACGGAGTTGCTGACGCCGCTGGGCTTCGAGCCGGTGCCGGCGGCGGCCCTCGGACTGCCAGAGCCTGAGGAAACGGCGGACACTTTCACCGGGAACGCGGAGCTTAAGGCGCTGGCGGCCGCCCGCGTTGCGGGCGAGATCGCGCTCGCGGATGATTCGGGGTTGGCGGTGGATGCGCTGGGCGGATCGCCGGGAATCTATTCCGCTCGCTGGGCTGGGCCCGAGAAGGATTTTCTCGTGGCGATGCAGAAGGTCGAGGACGGCCTCAAGGCCGAGCGCGGGCCGGACGGGGAGGGCGACCGGCGGGCGAGCTTCGTATCGGTGCTGTCGCTTGCCTGGCCGGACGGCCATGTCGAGAGTTTCGAAGGGCTGGTGCGCGGGCAACTGGTCTGGCCGCCGCGCGGGGGCCAGGGCTTCGGCTATGATCCGATCTTCGTGCCCGAGGGCGAGACCGAGACGTTCGGGGAGATGGCGCCCGAAAAGAAACACAAGCTGAGCCATCGCGCCCAGGCGTTCGCGAAACTCAAGACCCGGCTGGAATTGTAGGTCGGAGGTGAGCCATGGCCCGTCACCCATCCCGGGTCGTGCGCCATCGACGGCCTTTGATCCGGTGCGCGGCTTCGGGGTCTACGTTCACTGGCCCTATTGCGCGCGGGTGTGCCCCTATTGCGATTTCAACGTCTATGCCGCGAAAAGCCGGGATACCCGGCCGCTGATCGAGGCGATCCTCGCCGATCTCGGAGGATGGCGCGATCTCACCGGCGAGCGTGCTGTCGATGCGGTCTTTCTGGGCGGCGGCACGCCCTCCTTGCTGGCGGGGGCGGACACAGCGCGTCTGATCGAGCGCATCGACGCGCTCTGGGGCCTCGGGGCCGGAGCGGAAATCACACTGGAGGCCAATCCGGATGATTCCAGCCGGTTCGCCGACCAGCGTGCGGCGGGGGTCAACCGGCTGTCGCTGGGCGTCCAGTCGTTGCGCGACAACCAGCTGAAATTCCTGGGCCGCACCCACTCGGCGGCGGAAGCGCGCGCGGCGCTGGAGCGTGCGCAAAGCGTCTTTGCATCGACATCGCTGGACCTGATCTATGCCTTGCCCGGGCAGACGCTGGGCGATTGGCGGACGGAACTCGGCGAAGCGCTGCTACTGGGGGCCGACCACCTTTCGCTCTATGAACTCACCATCGAGCCAGGCGCCGCCTTCGCGCGCGCCGTGAAGCGACAGGACTGGACGCCGGCGGACGATGACAAGGCGGCCGACCTTTACGAGCTGACACAGGATCTGTGCGATGCGGCGGGCTATCCGGCGTACGAAATCTCAAATCACGCCCGCGGCGTCCAGCACCAGTCGCGCCACAACCGCATCTACTGGCGATCGGGCGACTGGGCGGCGGTGGGGCCGGGCGCGCATGGGCGGCTGACGGCCGATGGACGGCGGCTCGCGACCGAGGCGGCGAAGTCGCCGGGGGCCTATGTGAAGCTGGTGGCGGAGGCGCTAATTGGATGGTCAGACCCGGAGACGCTGACGCTGCTCGATCAGGCGCGCGAGCGGCTGTCCATGGGGCTGAGAGTGATCGAGGGCATAGCAGTGGCCGACATCGAGGCGCTGGGTTTTACCATCGACAGGGCGAGGCTCGACGAGCTGGCGCAGCTCGGAATGCTGACAGCGGAAGCCGGGCGGGTGGCTCTGACGCGGCGCGGCAGGTTGGCGGCTGATCGCGTGGTGGCGATGATTTCGCCGTGACGATCCGCTGCCGACCTACGATCCCGCCGTGAAAGCGACCACAGCGGGCGAGACGATCTTGACGCCGCCCTGGGTTTGCACCTGCATCACCGTAAGAGCGCGCTGGACGCTGCCGTCGGGCTGGAACCTGAAAAGGCCGTTGACGCCGCTCCAGCCTTCCTGGCGCTGCAGCATGGCGGCGTCGAGCCGGCCGATGTCGGCGAGCGTCGCTGCGAGCGCGCCGGCGTCATAGCCATAGCTGGAGAGGTTGGGCGCGGCTTCCCCGAAGGTCGCCAGATAGCGCTGCTCGAAGTCGGCGACCGAGGCTGGGTCAGGCGCAGGGAAGGCGCCGCCAAACAGCGAGGGCTCGCGCCAGACTTCCGGGTCGTTCCAGGCCCCTGTGCCGAGGAATTTCACGGTCCGGACATTGACGTCGAAATAGGGGAGGAGGGACGCCACCGTGCGCAACTGCACGCCGCGCTCGGGAATAAGGACAGCAACCTTGCCCGGGGACGCCCGATCCTCGGCCCTGACGACCGTGGCGAGGCGCTTGGCCGCCGCCTGCGGGGAGCTGTCGCCGGGATTGTAGTACTCGGCCGCAATCACCAGACCGCCACGCCTCGCGACTTCTTCGCGCAGGGCTGTCTCGACCGTGCGGCCATAGGCGGTGTTGGGGCCGAACATGGCGAAGCGCGTGACGCCTGTCAGCGTGGCGTAGTCAACGATGCGCTCGATCTCGGTTTTCGGCGTCAGCGACATCAGATAGGCCCCCTGCCCAAGCGCGGTGACATCGGTCGAAAAGGAGAAGACCGGCGCGTTGACCTCTCGCGCTTCGGCGGCGACGGCGGGAATCTGCTGCGCGAAGAGCGGTCCGACGATGGCGATGGCGCCGTCGCGGATCGCCTCGTCCGCAGCCCCGGCAACCTGGTTTGTGTCGCCGCTGGAATCCTTGGGCATCAGCACAATGTCGCTCGCGCCGATTTCGAACAGCGACATCTGGATTGCGTTGAAGAGGCCGCGAGAGAGGCGGCGAACTTCGGCGTCCGTCGAGGAGAAGGGCAGAAGTACCGCGATGCGCTTGAGGTCGCCAGCATCGGCGCGCGCTATGTGGCGCGGCTGATAGGCGTTGCGGCTGTCGGCGTAACGCTCGGAGACGGCCGCGCCGGGTATGGGCTCGCCTGGGCGGGGCGGGCGGCTTGGATCGGGCCGCTGATTGCCTGTATAGGTGGGCGTCGTTGGCCGGGGCGCGCCGCCGATGCAGCCGCTGAGCGCCGTCAACGCCAGGAGGCACGCGACCGCCAGCGAGCCGCGTCCCGACGGCGCGGAGACCCGCGCCTGAGCGCCGTTGATTCCGGGAAGGTTCTGAGGTTCAGATGGCATGCGCGACCCCTCCTGAGGATCGATCGTCCGGCTTGCCCGAAAGCTGCCCGGAGTCTAGGCGGGCCGATGGCCCGGCACAAGAAGACGAAGCTGTATTCGCCTCGCCGGAGACAGCCGAGGGACGCGTGGCGCCGTCATTGTATCGCGTCGATCCGGCATTGAAACCCGGGCTGTACGTTGTCTCGACGCCGATCGGCAATCTTCGCGACGTCACATTGAGGGCGCTCGACATACTGGCGTCCGTGGACTTTGTCTGCGCGGAAGACACACGGGTGGCGGGCAAGCTCCTGGCGGCTTATGGACTGTCCGCGCGGGTAAGGCCGTATCATGACCATAACGGGGCGCGGGCGCGGCCCGGTATTCTCGACGAACTCGAGGCCGGAAGGCGCGTGGCGCTGATGTCCGACGCCGGCACACCGCTCATCTCCGACCCCGGGTTCAAGCTGGTGCGGGAGGTCGCCCGGCGCGGCGTTTCGGTGTTCGCGGTCCCGGGGGCCTCCGCGCCGATGGCGGCGCTGACCGTGGCGGGCTTGCCGACCGACCGTTTTCTCTTCGCAGGATTTCCGCCACCGCGCCGGGCCGCGCGCATCCGGCTTTTCGAGGAGTTGAGGACGGCCGCCTCGACGCTGATCTTCTTCGAAGGCCCTTCGCGGCTGGCCGACAGTCTCGCCGATATGGCCTCCGTCTTCGGCGACCGCGAGGCGGCGGTCGCCCGGGAGCTGACCAAGCTGTTCGAGGAGGTGAGGCGCATGCCCTTGCCGGAGCTGGCGGCGGCCTATGCGCTGGAGGCGCCGCCGCGTGGCGAGCTGGTGGTGCTGGTCGGGCCTCCAGTTGGGGCGGAGACCGACGCCGGCGGCCTCGACGCGGCGTTGCAGTTGGCCGACCCCGCCCGGCCGATGAAGGAGGTGGCGGCCGAAATTGCCGGCGAACTGGGCCTCAGGCGTCGAGACGTTTATGAGCGGGCTCTGGAGCTGAGGGCGAAAGAGAGAGGCGAGGCGTCAGGAGCAGGCGATGACCAGGGTGACTAACCGGACGCTGCGTCGCAAGCTGCGCGAAAAGCGCGGACGACGGGCCGAGGACGTCGCGGCGCTTTGGCTGCGTCTCAAAGGCTATCACATTCTGGATCGGCGGGCGCGCACGCCGCATGGCGAGATCGACCTCATTGCGTCGCGCGGAGCGATCCTGGCTTTCGTCGAGGTCAAGGCGCGGTCCCGCATCGAGGTCGCGCTTGTGGCTGTGACGCCGGAGCTGAGACGGCGGATCGAGGCTGCCGCCCGGCTCTGGGTCTCGCGCCGGCGAGGTCTTGAGACGAGGAATTGGCGCTTCGATATTGTCGCCATTGCACCGGGGCGGCTTCCCCGGCATTTGCGGGACGCCTGGCGCGCCGAAAAATAGCGCCCGAAATTCGCCTTATCCCGCCCTTAGGCGGGGGGAGCCAATCGCTGGAGTTCATCAGAATGTCCCTTCGCGTGATCACTCTTGTTTTGGCCATGGCGCTGGCCGGCCCGGTGACGGGATGTTCGCTGGTGCAGGAAAAAACGTTCGGTGAAAGCCTCGACGAGGCCAATACCGGCACGCAGATCAAGACCAAGCTGTTCGCGAGCGGCGGCACCAGCCGCTTCGGCGAGGTGGACGTGGAAGTGGCGGACCGCCTCGTGCTGCTCTCGGGCCGTGTGCCTGGCGAGGCCGACCGGCAGGAAGCGGAAAAAATCGCCTGGTCGATTGGCGCGGTCGACGAGGTCGCCAACGAGCTGGTGATCACGAGGCGCGATCTCGGGCGTGATTTCAACGACCGATGGATCACCGAACAGGTGCGCGCCCGCATCATCGCCGACCAGGAGATAAGGGGGGTCAATTACAACATCCAGGTTTTCGAGGGCGCGGTCTACATGCTCGGCTTTGGCAACAGCGACGACGAGCTGCGGCGCGCGGCCGAGCACGCAGCCAGCGTCAAGGGCGTCGCCAAGGTGGTGTCCTACGTCAAGACGCGCGGCCGCAACCCGCAGCCGACCTATATGCAGACGACCGCGCCGCCGCGTCCGGGAGAGGATGATTCTCAGGTCGATATCGCGCCGCCGGCCGACCAGCCCGCCCCCATCGTCGCGCCCGACCGCCAGCCGACCCGGCGAGGGGAGTATTCCGATCCCTACGCGCCGGGCGCTGCGCCGCCGCCAGGGGCGTCCGGGGGAGGGGCGAACACCAATTCGCTCGGACTGGAAAGCGCGCCGATGCCGCCGGTGGAGTAGATCAGCGGAGTAGGGGCGACGCTCCGCCGCCCTTGGCCAGTTCGCCGGGCGCAAGAATCTGCGGGTTCGGCGCGGCCGCGATTGCGTCCCTCTCCGCGCCCGCCTAGATCGGAGGCCGGTCTGAGAGCCGCCCAGCCAGGAAATTCCGTCATGTCCTTGCGCATCGCCGTCCAGATGGACCCGCTGGAGAGCGTCAAGACGGCGGGCGACACCAGCCTGATGATGATCGAGGAGGCGCAGGCGCGCGGCCATCGCGTCTTCGTTTATGGCGTCGGAGAGCTTTCCTGTGAATCGGGTCGCGTGCGGGCGACGGCGCGGGCGGCCAGGGTGTTTCCCGGCCGGACGCCCCATGCCGTGTTCGAGGCGCCGGCGAGCATTGATCTGCGCGATGACGTGGACGTCGTGCTGATGCGTCAGGACCCGCCCTTCCACATGGGTTACATCACGGCGTGCCATCTGTTGGAGCTTGTCGCGCCCGAGACGCTGGTGGTCAACGATCCGGCCGGAGTGCGCTCAAGCCCCGAGAAAATCCTGCCGCTGATGTTTCCCGAGCTGCAGCCGCCGACGCTGATCTCGCGCGATATCGCCGCCATTCGCGCCTTTCGCGAGGCGCACGGCCAGATCGTGATGAAGCCGCTCTATGGTCATGGCGGGGCGGGCGTCGTCCGTCTGAAGGCCGACGACGGAAATTTCGAGGCGCTGGTCGAGATGTTTCAGCTGATGGGGCCGGAGCCCTTCATCGCGCAGGCCTTCCTGCCAGCGGTCTCGCAGGGCGACAAGCGCATCCTTCTGGTCGAGGGCGAGCCCGTGGGGGCGATCAACCGCCGGCCTCCGGAAGGCGCGATCCGGTCCAACCTGGTGGTGGGCGGCACGGCCGAGGCGACGGACCTGACGACGCGCGATCGCGAGATCTGCGCGGCGCTGGCGCCGGAACTGCGGGCGCGCGGGCTGATGTTCGTGGGCATCGACGTGATCGGGACCTACATGACCGAGATCAACGTCACTTCCCCAACCGGAGCGCGGGCGGTCAAGGCGCTCGCGGGCGTCGATGCGGTGGCGCTGATGTGGGACGCGGTAGAGAAAAAAATCGGCTGAGGCGCGATTTTCGTTCTTCAAATGTTCCGTCAACGATGGTATTGGCTCCTGCTGGGTTTCGCGAGAGCGGCTGCCGCGAGGCTGTCGGCGTGGGGCGGCCGGTGTGAGGCGGAGAGAGATCGGGGCGGAGGATGATCAGCCGCATCACCACATTCGCGTTCGAAGGGGTTGAGGCGCGCCCGGTCGATGTGCAGGTCCAGCTGTCCGGCGGGGCCAACGCCTTCATCATCGTCGGCCTGCCGGACAAGGCGGTGGGGGAAAGCCGCGAGCGGGTGCGGGCGGCGTTCTCGGCGCTGGGCCTGTCCTTGCCGCCCGACCGGGTGCTTGTGAATCTTGCTCCGGCCGACCTGCCCAAGGAGGGCAGCCATTACGATCTTGCGATCGCGCTGGCGATCCTCGCAGCGATCGGCGCGATCCCACGCGATGCGCTGAGCGGGGTCGCGGCGATCGGCGAGCTGGCGCTCGATGGCGACCTCGCGGACACGGCCGGCGCCCTGCCGGCGGCGATGGCGGCCGAGGGGCTGGACCTCTCGCTGGTCTGCCCGGCCTCGTGCGGACCCGAGGCGGCCTGGTCCGGCGGCCATGTTCTGGCGGCCCCAAGCCTGATCGCCCTGGTCAATCATTTCAACGGCACGCGCACGCTTGCGGCCGCCCGGCCGGGTCCTCTGGCGGACGGACGCGAGGTCCCCGACCTGCGGGACGTCAAGGGACAGGAGGGGGCCAAGCGCGCGCTCGAAATCGCGGCGGCGGGCGGCCACAACCTGCTGATGATCGGGCCTCCGGGATCGGGCAAGTCGATGCTTGCGCAGCGTCTGCCGGGTCTGTTGCCGCCGCTTTCGGCGCGCGAGTTGCTGGAGGTGAGCCAGATACATTCGATCGCGGGCCTGCTCGAGCGCGGGCGGCTGTCGCGCGCGCGTCCGTTCCGGTCGCCGCATCATTCGGCCAGCATGGCGGCGTTGGTCGGCGGCGGGATCCGGGCCAAGCCCGGCGAGGTGTCGATGGCGCATCATGGCGTGTTGTTCCTGGACGAGCTGCCGGAATTCACCGCGCAGGTGCTCGATTCGCTGCGTCAGCCGCTCGAAAGCGGGGAGGCCGTGATCAGCCGCGCCAACCGCCATGTGAAGTATCCGTCGCGCTTCCAGCTGGTCGCTGCGGCCAATCCCTGCAAATGCGGCGGCGGGGGCGGAGCTTTCGCCTGCCGCAAGGGTCCGCTGTGCCAGGCCCAGTATTTCAGCCGCATCTCGGGTCCCTTCCTCGACCGCATCGACTTGTTCGCGGACGTGGCGCGGGTGACCGCAGCGGACCTCTCCCTTCCTCCGCCCGCGGAAGGCACGCGGGAGGCGGCCGCCCGTGTCGCGGCGGCGAGGGAGGTCCAGACGGCCCGTTTCGGGGACGCTCCGCCAGGCCGGCGCGGCGTCAATGCGGACGCGCCGGGCGCGGACATCGAAGGCCTGTGCGGGCTGGACGAAGCGGCGCGCGCACTGCTGGCGAGGGCGGCCGAGCAGCTTTCCCTGTCGGCGCGAGCCTATCACCGCGTGATGAAGGTTGCCCGCACGATCGCCGATCTGGACGGGTCGGAACGCACGGCGCGGGTCCATGTCGCGGAGGCGCTGACCTACCGGTACCGGCCGGCTGTGCAGCCGGCCGGCTCGTCCCGGCTGCCGGCATGACCGCTGATGCGCGATCCGTTAATCGTCTGGTCAGGGAAGGGGCGACAAGGTCGCGGACGATGAGAGCAACGCACCCATCAGACAAGGCGGACTTGCCGGATCCGGGAGCCTGTGCGCTGTGCGCGGCGACGCGGGGCTGGCCGGGCGCCGCTATCGCCATCGGCCCTGCCGGTCAGGTTCTGGCGGCCAGCGGGATGTCCGGCATGGGCGAGGGCGATTCCGCGCCCTTCGACTTGCCATCCGCTGCGATCGCCTCCCAACTGGTCGACCGATCCGGCCGGATGTGGCGCCTGTCGGCGCCGGTCGCGGGCGTCCGCTTCGCGACCGCCGAACTCAACGAGGCGCCCGATGCGGCGCACCGGTTCACAGCGGCG
>JAWXBJ010000109.1:0-4562 GCA_034439955.1 Alphaproteobacteria bacterium | reverse complement strand
CGCATGAACGCCGACCTGCACATGGCCGAGGACCTCAAGAACACCGGCAAAGGCAACCTCTTCGTCATCTTCGGCGAGCCGGACATCGACCTCATCACCGAGAAGGACGGCAAGCTGCGGGTGAAGGTGAACGGCGTGGATGTCTTCAAACCCCAGACCGGCGAAGTGATCAGCGACGGCGCCGACGGCATCGCCTGCTGGTTCATAGATACGGACTACAACGAAGAAAGCTTCTTCGTGCGCCACGCCTACTTCCTCGGCGCCAATGACCCCTACAGTTCCCTCAAGACCACTTTGAAGGCGGAAATCAACGCCGACGCCTGGGCCACGCTGCACAGCGACACGTCACGAGCGTTCGAGAAGCCGAAATCGGGGCGGATCGCCGTCAAAGTCATCAACCACCTGGGGGATGAGGTCATGAAGGTATTCCGGGTGAAGGATAGTGGCAAATGACCGCAGAGACTGTGCGTCTTAAGTCGCCGCCCATCGTCGAGGCGGTCGTCGATATTGACTGCGATCTGCCGCCCAGTCTTGACTTGGCGGCCCTTGAGCCTGTCGCAACTGACCGCCTCAAGGACGGGTACCCGCTCGCACGGAAGCAGTATCTGCAGCAAATGCAGTTCGAGGCCAAGGGCGAGGAACCACCGAAGTTCAGCACGAAGCAGGGGCTGCAGGGCTTGCAGTTTTTCAGTGCCGACGAGAAGCAGTTGGTCCAAATACGGGCACAGGGATACTCTCTTAACCGTTTGGCTCCGTATTCGGGATTCGACGACTACCTGCCGGAAATCGAGCGCACGTGGCGAATATTTGTAGATCTGACCAAGCCGGTCGTAGTGCGGCAGCTGCGGCTGCGCTACATCAACCGAATTCTGCTGCCATTGGTGGACGGTCGCGTAGAACTCGATGATTACCTGAATGGCATTCCGAGCCTGCCGGATGAGAGCAATCTGGGCTTTTCCGGGTTTTTCATTCAGCAGTCCGCCTTCGAACTAGGCACCGACAACCACGTCAACATCAGCATTGCGACCCAACCGCCGGCGGATCAGGTTCTTCCCGTCATTCTTGACATTGATGCATACTACGCATGTAGTCTGGATTCAGGGGCGTGGGGGGCAATTGCCGAGCGCCTAATATCACTCCGGGGCCTGAAGAACTCCGTCTTTCGACACTCACTGACCGAGAAATGTTTGAGCCTGTTTCAGCATTGAGTCTCCAATTGGGAATCGCGGCCATTTATTCCCTCGCCAGACCGGGCAGTGCCGTCTCGCGGGAGGCAGAAGTGATACAGCTCAGAGCTTATCGCGCCGTCGACTCGCTCGAGCGTTCCCGTGCGCTACTGGGGCAAAAGTCCGACTCCCTTTCACACCTTTCGGAGCTGGCGACCGAGTGTTCGACCGATAATTGGGATGGGGAGGAAGCACGAGCGATCGACCCCGCCGCCCTAGATCGTGCAATCGACTTTATTCGTGCCCTTCCCGAAGGGGTTCCACAACCGGAATTCGCGATAGAACCAGATGGCGAGATTTCCCTTGATTGGATGCCTTCTCGACACAAGGTTCTCTCGATCAGCATTGGGGCCACTGACCGGCTTGCATGCGCGTGGATTGACGGGGCGAATCGAGGCCATTTCGTGGAGCGGTTCGTAGGCGGGCGGGTACCCTCCCGGATTCTTTCGTTGATCGCGGAAACCATCGGTCGCGGTAATGGCGCTTCCGTCCGGGTTGCCTGAACACGTCGGGGACAACGAGCCTCTGGCGCGTTTCCTCGCGTCGAGAAGCCAATTCACCTCAACAGCAGTCAAAGCCTCCGCGTTCATTTCCAATAAGCCCGACGGTCGAGCCTCGGTATTCCGCCAGGGGGCTGATGATCGCGATGCACTCTTCCGGCTTGGCAGGACAAATCTCGGCGAGCGTACGCTACATGGCGTCGCGATATGCTCGGCTCGCCAGATTCGAGCTGCTGAACTAGATGTGACGGCCAGCGAACCGCCGGCGCGTCACGCAGACATCACGGGATGGCCGAGCGATCCCGCTAACGCCGAATTGGCCAAATCTCGGCGCAAGGAGCGCGCGCTGGTTCTTGCGCAGCATGCGACGCTCATTCGAGCGAACCCCTGACCAACATCGCGGCGATCTCGGGCGCGATGAACTTCCGCATAGCAGATACCTTTACCGATAGCCTCGCTCGGCTGACCGGGGAGGAGCAGAAGGCTGTCAAGACCGCTGCCTTTGATCTTCAATTGAACCCGTCGAGCCCGAGCATGGGCTTCCACAAGCTCGCCAAAGCGAAGGACAAGAATTTCTGGTCGGTGCGTGTCGGCAGCGACATCCGGCTAATCGTTCACAAGAGCGATGCAAGTCTCCTTCTCTGCTATGTCGACCACCACGACAAAGCCTACGACTGGGCAGAACGGCGGAAGCTGGAAACACACCCGACGACCGGCGCAGCGCAGTTGGTAGAAATCCGCGAGACGGTGAAGGAGGTGCTGGTTCCGATTTACGTGCAGACGGAACTTGTCCTGGCACCGAAGCCCGCGCCCGCGCTGAAACCGCTATTCGCCGGCACACCCGACGATGAGCTCCTTGGCTATGGCGTCCCGGCCGAATGGCTCGACGACGTGAAGAAGGCGACAGAGGGCACGCTGCTGGCCTTGGCCGAGCATCTGCCCGCAGAGGCCGCGGAGGCGCTGCTGGAACTGGCGACGGGAGGTAAGCCTCGCGTGTCGACGCAAATCGCCGCGACGGAAAATCCCTTCGACCACCCCGATGCACAGCGCCGCTTCCGCGTGATGACCAATGTGGAGGAACTGCAGCGCGCGCTCGACTTCCCTTGGGAGAAGTGGACCGTTTTCCTGCATCCTGAGCAGCGGCAATGGGTTGAGCGGGACTATTCGGGGCCGGCGCGCGTCTCCGGCTCGGCGGGCACGGGCAAGACCATCGTCGCGCTGCACCGGGCGGGCCATCTGGCACGCACCCATCCCGATGCCCGTGTTCTGCTGACCACCTTCTCCGACACACTGGCAAGCGCGCTGCAAACCAAGTTGAGGCGCCTGCTGGGCAATGAACCGCGTCTCGCGGAGCGGGTCGATGTTCATTCGATTGATGCCATCGGTCTTCGGCTCTACAAGACCCACATCGGGCCGGCGACGATGGCCAGTCGGGAGATTGTCCGCGGGTTGGTGCAGGAGGCCGCGACTGCCGTCGGCGGCCACAAGTTTGGCGTGCATTTCCTGCTCACGGAGTGGGAACAGGTCGTGGATGCCTGGCAACTTGAGAACTGGGAGGGGTATCGCGACGTGGCGCGGCTTGGCAGAAAGACCCGGTTACCGGAGCCGCAGCGCACCGTGCTGTGGTCCATCTTCGAGCATGTTCGCGCCGGGTTGAGAGACCGCAAGTTGATCACGCACGCAGAGCTATTCACCGCACTGGCCGCGGCGATCTCGAAAAGCAAGAACCCGGCATTTGATTTCGCGGTCGTGGACGAAGCGCAGGACCTCAGCGTTGCACATATTCGTTTCTTCGCCGCCTTGGGCGGAGGTCGGCGCAATGCTCTCTTTTTCGCCGGAGACCTCGGGCAGCGTATCTTCCAGCAACCCTTTTCGTGGAAAGCACTTGGAGTAGACATAAGGGGGCGATCACGCACTTTGCGCGTCAATTACCGTACCTCCCACCAGATCCGCTCACAGGCGGACCGCCTGCTAGGGCCAGTCGTGACCGATGTGGACGGTAACACCGAAGACCGCAGCGATACGGTTTCGGTGTTCAACGGTCCCCCGCCGCTCGTTCTCACGTTCAAGGACGAAAGCAGCGAAATCAAGGCCGTCGGCAAGTGGATGGCAGAGCGGGTCGCGGCCGGTGTGCTGCCGCACGAGTTCGGTTTGTTTGTCCGATCCGCGGCGCAACTGAACCGCGCTCAGGCCGCTGTGAAGGAATCTGGCCTGTCCTTCAAGATTCTCGACGAACATGTAGAGACTGTTAGCGGTCATGTTTCGATCAGCTCCATGCACCTTGCCAAGGGCCTGGAGTTCCGGGCCGTCGTGGTAATGGCCTGCGACGACGAAATCAGCCCGTTGCAGGAGCGCATCGAGACGGTCGGCGATGACGCCGATCTGCAGGAGGTGTATGACACCGAACGGCATCTGCTCTACGTCGCCTGCACGCGGGCGCGGGACCATCTGTTAGTGACGAGTGTCGAGCCGGCTTCGGAATTCCTTGACGACATGCGCCAGGAGAAAAAGGTGATGCCATGAGCGAAAGCGTCGTTGCCCTGGCCAGGCGGTGCGCAAGCGCCGTGACGGAGCGGCCTGAGAGGTCGCAGCGTCCAACCGTGCCACCCGATATAATCGTGCCATCCAGCTCACTCGCAGATTGCGGGTGATGTGCTGGCCCTGGAGAGACAGCCCAGCATGGCCAAGCCGAGTAGCTACGCGAGTAGCTAGAGGATATGTGGAAATCGAAGAACCTCGCTGGCATTGACTTTGCAGGCAGTTTCAATCTTACCTTCTGATCTTTGATGAGTCCGGAATCCAGGAAACCGCGGACTGTCGTCTGCCCAGCCTGCGG
>JAWXBJ010000108.1:0-36635 GCA_034439955.1 Alphaproteobacteria bacterium | reverse complement strand
GCTGGCGCGTGAAGCCGAGTTCTCGGCCGCCCGAGCCGCCGCCGACCAAAAGACCGGCGCGGCGGCCGAACGCCAGGCGGAGCTTGATGCGCTTCTGGTCCGCGCCGGCGAGACCGAGCGCCGCAACGAAGCGCTGGCCGCTGCGGCCGCCGCAGCGGAGGCGGCGCGGGCGGCGGCGATCGAGGACACGGCGTCGCTGAGAAAACACGCCGCCGACATGTCTGCGAGACTGTCTGCCGTGACGTTGAGTGAAAGCGACGGGCGCGGACGCCTCGCCCAACTCGCCCAGGAACGCGACCTGCTCCTCGCCCGGCAGGACGAACTCAGCCTGCGCCTCGATGAAGCGGAGCAGCGCGCCGAAGCGCTGGAGAGATCGCTCGCCGCCTATCAGACGGAGCACACGAGCGAGACAGACGGGCTCCGGACACGCGTCTCCGACCTCGGCGGCCAGCTGGTCGCAGCGGACTGTCGCGACATGGACGCGCTGACGAGGCTTCAGGCCGTCAACGTGCATCTGGGGGTCTCGCAGCTGGCGATCAACACCTATCAGGAGGCGCCGGCGGACTTCCGCGCCGACGCGATCGCCTACCCCGAGACCAAGGGCGCGGCGGACGCATCGGAGCGCCCGGCAGGCGACCTGATCGACCAGATCACGACGCTGCAGGAGCGCGCAGCGGTCCTCGCGCGCGATGTCGCACGCACGCTGGAAGGCATGTCGGCATGGCGCGCGATCCTGCAGAAGGAGTTCGGTCGCCGTCTCGAAGCCAGCCGCGAATCGCAGGAGGCGGGCGCCGAAAAGGTTGAACGCGACAGCGCCGAACGACTGGCTCTCGTGGAGCGGGAAGCGGCAGAGATTTCGACGGTCTCCACCCGCAATGGCGAACTCATCACGCGGATCGAGCGAAGGCTCCAGGCCAAGCGATCGCCGGCGGCGCAGGACTCCGGCGGCGACCCGTCTCTCTACACCACATCGCAGGGCGGCAAGGCCGTCCCCCGCGAGGCGACAATCCGCGAGCAGCTCAGCACGCAGCAGGCGCGGCTTGCCGAACTTCTCCACATCATCGAGGCCGACATCCGGCCCGCTTCCGGCCTTGGCGGCGGCGGCCAGGGCGGCGGCGGCGGCGGCAAGAGTGGAGGCGCCCGCCCTTCCCCTCGTTTCATGAATGACCTAGCGGGGGCCGCCCTTCGCCTCTCGCAGGCGTCCGCGTCCAAGCGGCCGGCCGCTCAGGCGAACGGTTCGATGGTCGATCAATCGGTCCCCCGTGTCGGCGGCGTCCTGCACTCGGGGCGGCCCATGTGGCGGCGCACGTGGGATCTCGTCCGCACCTATCGCGAGACGGCCCGCCTGGTCGATCTCCAACGCGATATAGCCGAAGATCTCGGGCCGCTGGGGCTGAGTCCGCGCGTCTTCGACGCCCGATACTACCAGTCGCACTATGTCATTGCGCCTCACACCAACCCGCTCAGACATTATCTGCTGGTGGGCGAGGAGGCGGGATACTGGCCGCTGGCCAATTTCGATCCCGCCTATTATGCGCGTCAGGCCGGAGAGACTGGCGACTGGAAGGGTTCGCTGCTTGCGCATTTCCTGACCGAAGGTGTTTACCGGGGGCTGTCGCCATGCGCCCATCTCGATCCGCTCGGCCCGCTCGCTGCGGCCTCCGACCTTGGCCGGATGGCGTATTTCTTCACCATGGAGCAGGAGACCCGGGGCGATCCCGTCCAGACGCCCTTCGCTCCTGACGAGCCAGACATCCAGGATGGCGCCAAGCCGCCCGGCTGATCGTGCGAAGCAGCGCCAGGACCGACGGCGTCCGACGACTTGCAGACCAGGCCGGGTGATCCAATGCCTTGCGCGAGTGTGATATTCCGCTGCGGCAATCGGGCTTCGGAACGCGTTTCGCCAACCAGCGTTGTGCTCTCGAGGCAATCATGGAAGCGAGGCGCCGATGCTCGAGATAGGTCAACTCAAGGCGCGCCTGGATTCCACCAGCCCGGTTGACCCCCAACACACGCTGGCGATCGCGGCACCACGCCCGCTCGCACTTCGACACGCGGCGATGATCGGAAATTTCCCTCCGCGCAAATGTGGCATCGCGACCTTCACCCGGGATATTCTCGACGGACTGGCCAGCGCGTCGCCCACGACGAAATGGGATGTCGTGGCGCTCAACGACGAGCAGGCGTCTTACGATTACCCGCGCCGCGTGACCCGGGAGATCGCCCAGAATGACGCCGACGCCTATCTCGCGACCGCCGACTGGCTGAACCGGTCGGGGGTCGAGGCGGTTTTCATCCAGCATGAGTTCGGCATTTTCGGCGGTCCCGCCGGCGAACACCTGTTGCTGCTGATGCGCCGACTGCGCATGCCGATCATCGTGACCCTGCACACCGTGCTGGAGCGCCCCAACCCCGACCAGCGGCGGGTCATGGATGAAATCCTGACACTGTCTTCGAGCGTCGTGGTGATGGCGGAAAAAGGCGCCGACATACTGGCGCGCGTCCACCGCGCCGGCCCCGCCAAGGTGCATGTTATTCCGCACGGCGCGCCGGACCGTCCGCTGTCGCCGACCGAGCCCTTCAAGGCCCTGCTCGGCCTGGCCGGCCGCAGGACGATCATGACGTTCGGGCTGCTCTCGCCCAACAAGGGGATCGAGACCATCATCAAGGCGCTGCCGAGGGTGCGGGAACGCCATCCGGATGTGGTGTACATGATCGTCGGCGCAACCCATCCCCATCTGGTCGCCCGCGAAGGTGAGGCCTACCGGGACGGCCTGGTGACGCTTGCCCGCAGTCTCGGGGTCGAGCAATGCCTTCATTTCGTCAACCGTTATGTCGGTGACGCCGAACTGGTCGATCTGCTGCAGGCCGCCGACATCTACGCGACGCCCTACCTCACCGAAACGCAGATCACGTCGGGCACGCTGAGCTATGCCATCGCGCTAGGAAAGCCGATCGTCTCGACGCCATACTGGCACGCGGTCGAGGCGCTAGCCGACGGCGTGGGCGCAATCTGTCCGTTCGACGACGTCGACGCCTTCGCGCGTGAACTGACCGATCTCCTGTCAAACGATGTGCGTCGCAAGGCCATGAGCCGACGCGCCTGGACAGCCGGCAGCGCCTCGCGCTGGCCCAATGTCGGCGCTTCGTATCTCGATCTCGCCGCAGGGGTGAGAGCGGTGCACATAATGCGACCGCAGCCGACGCTGCGCGCGCTGACGCGTCCGTCCATGACCGCCGTGCGTCGGCTGATCGACGATGTCGGGATGATGCAACACGCAAAACTGCGGGTTCCGGACCGCGCCCACGGCTATTGCATCGACGATACAGCCCGCGCGCTCGCGCTGTTCGCTCATCTCGCGCGCGACGGCGACCAGGGCGAGGCCGGTTCGCGGTGCGCCTATGTCTGCGCCGCTTTCGTCAACCATGCCTGGAACGAGGAGACAGGACGCTTCCGCAATTTCATGTCTTGGGATCGCCGGTGGCTGGACGATGGCGGCTGTCACGACTGCAATGGACGCACGTTCGAGGCGCTCTGCCTGACCGCAGCCAACAGCGCCCGCCCGGATCTGCGCGACTGGGCGACGGATCTCGGCAGGCGGGTCTATCAACGATCAGCGGACTGGACCTCCCATCGCGCGCGCGCCCACGTGATCAAGGGCTGCATCGTCGGCGATGGTCTGGTCATCGATCCGCGCGAGTGCCGGGACACCCTTGCTGCGGCATCCGGCGCATTGCTGGCCGCCCTCAACGCCAACGCGCCCTGGTTCGACCCGAAACTCGCCTATGACAACGCTCTGCTTCCCGAAGCGCTGATCCTGGCGGGACAGCGGCTCGGCGACAGCGCGATGCTCGCCACCGGGCTGTCCGCCCTGGAGTGGCTCATGGACCGGCAGTCAGCCGGCGGCGGCCGGTTCAGGCCGATCGCCACGAGCGGCTTCGCCCTCGGTGACGCGACGCACGCCGCATTCGACCAGCAGCCGATCGAGGCGCTTGCGTCGGTGGAGGCGTGCGTGTCGGCTTTCGAAGCGACCGGCGAAGAGGCGTGGCGCCGGCGCGCGACAGCCGCTTTCATGTGGTTCGCGGGAGAAAATGATCTAGGTCTACCGCTCATCACCCTTGAGGATGGCGGCTGTCACGATGGTCTCACCGCAACGGGATGCAACAGGAACCAGGGCGCCGAATCGGTTCTCAGCTACCATCTTGCGTCCGCCCGCATGCGCAGCCTCGGCGAGTCTCGCACGCGCTAGAGGGGCCTGCATCCGCCTGGACGCAGACAGATTGCTCTGCTTTTGAGATGGAGCATCATTCTGCAGCAAACTGATTCAGTTTGAACGCAGGATGCTCTAGGACCGACGAGGGGGAATGGAAGCGGGGACGGCGTCTTGATGCACATCGACAATTGCGACGTCCATTTGAACGCCGATCCGTCGCGCGTCGTGCTGCGGCCGTTCTCGATTCCGGTACAGCCGCGCGGCACGGCCCATGGCGACATGTCGAGAGCCGAGCGCGTGGTCAACAGCGTCCTCAAGATGTCGGACGAGGACTGCATCGCCGAACTGTCCGACGTCGACCGCGACTTTCATGGTCGGCACTGGATGACGCATGCCATTTTCCTCGAACGCTTCGCGCAGATACGGAAGATCATCGCCAAGCTGCCGCACGTCTCCGACGCGCATGCCAAGCTGATCGGCGCCTATTTCTCCCACGAATATTCCTACGCCGCTGCGGCCGTCATGAATCCCAGCATGGTCCCGCATCCGGATCAGAGCGGCATGCGCGACGGCGCCGTGCGCTTCGTGATGTCGGTGCGAACGGTCGGCGAAGGACACATCTCGTCGATCGCATTCCGCGAGGGCGTCGCGCTGCCGGACGGGTCGGTCAAGCTGTGGCCCCAGGCGCCGTTCGCCCTCGCGGCGACGCCGGGATCCGAGTATCCCGAGGACGGGCCCGTGACGCTGCACCGCCACGAGTCGGCGACCTTGTCCGGCACCGTCATCTTTCCGATCACGCGGGCGCAGAGCAATGGCGTCGAGGACCTCCGCCTCGTCCGCTTCGTCGAGGAAGACGGGCGGGCGACCTACATGGGAAGTTATACGGCCTACTCCGGCCGCGAGACCGGCTGCGAGCTGATGCAGACGGATCGCTTCACCGAGTTTCGCATGACGCCGCTCCGTGGCGCTGCGTCGCGCCACAAGGGACTTGCCCTGTTTCCGCGCCGCATCAATGGACGCTTCACGGCAATCGGACGGCTCGATCAGGAGAGCCTCTACTTCATGCAGAGCGAGGACCATCTCAGCTGGAATTACGGCCGCAAGATCGTCGAGCCGAAATATCCCTGGGAACTGATCCAGCTCGGCAATTGCGGGTCGCCGATCGAGACCGAGGATGGCTGGATACTGCTGACCCATGGCGTCGGAGCGATGCGGCAATACTCTCTGGGCGCCGTGCTGCTGGACCTCAAGGATCCCTCCAGGGTGATCGGGCGGACACGCGAGCCGTTCCTGCGGCCGCTGGACGAAACGCGCGAGGGCTATGTCCCGAATGTCGTCTACACCTGCGGGGCCATGAAGGTCGGAAAGCGGCTGGTCATGCCCTATGGCGTCGCCGACAGCAGCGTGCGGTGCGGGTCGTTCCCGATCGCCGACCTGATCAAGGAGATGACCTGACGGCGGGAGATCTAATGCGCGCGCTCGAACACGGCGGCGAGACCCTGGCCGCCCCCGATGCACATGGTTTCGAGGCCATAGCGGACTTCGCGGCGCTGCATTTCGTTCATCAGGTTGGCGAGGATGCGTCCGCCCGTCGCGCCGATCGGATGGCCAAGCGAAATGCCGGAGCCATTGACGTTGAGTTTGTCCCGCCACTCCTTGCTTTCGGCCAACCCCCAGCCCTTCAGCACCGAGAGGACTTGCGGGGCGAACGCCTCGTTGAGTTCGACAAGGTCGATGTCCTTCCAGCCAAGCCCGGTGCGTGCGAACAGGCGCGCGACCGCCGGGACCGGACCTATCCCCATGCGCGAGGGCTCGCAGCCTGCCGCCGCCCAGCCCACAAACCAGCCCATCGGCTCGAGACCGAGTTCATCAAGCCTGTCCTCGGCGACGACGAGACAGGCGGCGGCGGCGTCGTTCTGCTGGCTGGCGTTGCCGGCCGTCACCACCCCGCCCTTCTCGATCGCCTTGAGCGCGCCGAGGGAGGCGGCCGTCGCATCCTCGCGCACGCCCTCGTCCTTCCGGAACAGGATCGGCTCGCCCTTCTTCTGGGGTACGCAGACCGGCACAAGCTCGTTGTCGAACTTGCCGGCCTTCCAGGCGGCGGCGGCGCGCTGGTGACTGGTCGCGGCGTAGGCGTCGCAGTCCTCGCGGGAGATCTGATAGTCGCGCGCCAGATTGTCGGCGGTTTCGATCATGCCCGAGATGACCCCGAAGCGGGCGATCGGCTGCGACATGACCCGGCCGCGCGCCAGCCGGTCGTGCATGGTGACCGAGCCGGCGCGGGCGCCGGAGCGCATGTCGGTGGAATAGTATTCGACATTGCTCATGCTCTCGACGCCGCCGGCCACCACGACGTCAGCGGCGCCGGTCTGCACCATCATCGCGGCGTCGATCACCGCCTGCAGGCCCGAACCGCAGCGGCGGTCGAGCTGATAGCCGGGCACGGTGATGGGCAGATCCGCCGCCAGAGCCGACCAGCGGGCGATGCAAGGCGCCTCGCCGGAGGCATAGCCCTGTGCGTAGATCACGTCGTCGATGCGCTCGGGATCTACCTTTGTGCGCTCGACCAGCGCTTTCAGCACGACAGCGCCCAGATCGCCGGCCTGCAGGGAAGCCAGACCGCCCTGGAATTTCCCGACGCCGGTGCGGAGCGGGCTGACGATTGCGGCGCGGCGGAGGGTCTGGGGCATGGGCGGGCTTCCCGGCTGCTGCTGAAGATGGCTGGATCAACCGCGTCCACACTATCCGCCAGAAAGACGGACGCCAGCCCCTCCCTTTTGCCGGCGGGCTGTTGCACATTCAAACCCGCGACAGATACGGACGAACATGGCCACGGAAGCTCATCCCGAAATCCGCGAGGCCGTCCGGCGGCTGTGCATCCGGTTTCCGGGCGAATACTGGCGCGGGCTCGATCGGGAGCGCGCCTATCCAGGCGAGTTCGTGAAAGCCCTGACCGAGGCCGGTTGGCTGGCGGTGCTGATACCGGAACAGCATGGCGGCGCGGGGCTCGGCCTTTCGGCGGCCTGCGCCGTGCTGGAGGAAATCCACCGCTCGGGCGGCAATGGGGCCGCCTGCCACGCCCAGATGTACACGATGGGAACGCTGCTGCGGCACGGATCCGACACCCAGAAGGCCGAGTATCTTCCACGGATCGCCTCGGGCGAATTGCGATTGCAGGCCTTCGGCGTCACCGAAGCGGCCAGCGGGACGGACACGACACGCATCCGGACCTTCGCGCGGCGGGACGGCGACCGCTATATCGTGAACGGCTCGAAAATCTGGATCAGCCGCGCCGAGCATTCCGATCTGATGGTGCTGCTCTGCCGCACCAGCGCGCGCGAGGACAGCGTGAAGCCCACCGACGGGATGAGCGTGCTGCTGGTGGACATGCGGGAGGCGAAGGGGCGCGGCCTCACCATCCGGCCCGTCCGCACGATGCTGAATCACGCGACGACCGAATTGTTCTTCGACAGTCTCGATGTGCCAGCGACCAACCTGATCGGCCGCGAAGGGGAAGGCTTTCGCTACATCATCGACGGCATGAATGCCGAGCGCATCCTGATCGCCAGCGAATGCATCGGCGACGGGAGGTTCTTCGTCGATCGTGCGACGGCCTACGCGAAGGAGCGAAACGTGTTTGGCCGCGCCATAGGCGAGAATCAGGGCGTGCAGTTTCCGATCGCCCGGGCGCATGTGCAGGTGATGGCCGCCAGCCTGATGGTGGATCGGGCCGCCGCCCTGTTCGATGCAGGCGAGCCGTGCGGCGCCGAAGCCAACATGGCCAAGATGCTCGCGTCCGAGGCGTCGTGGTTCGCGGCCGATGTCTGCCTGCAGACGCATGGCGGCTTTGGCTTCGCGGAAGAGTACGACATCGAGCGCAAATTCCGCGAGACGCGGCTTTACCAGGTGGCGCCGATCTCCACCAACCTGATCCTGAGCCATGTGGCGACACATGTGCTCGGCCTGCCCAAATCGTTCTGAAAGGCATCTAGATGGCGCTGGCGTTCGAGGACTGGACCGGGCGAACCGAGGAACGCACCGAGCATGTCGCGCGCGAGCCCTTCGTCCGGCTTGCGGCGATGCTCGATCGCGAGAACGAAGCCGGGGAAGCGCATGTGCCGCCGCTCGGCCACTGGCTCTGCTTCCTGCCGGAGGCGCCGCAAGCGGACCTTGGTCCGGATGGGCACCCCAGGGGCGACGGCTTGTATCCTCCCATCTCCCTGCCGATGCGGATGTGGGCCGGCAGCCGGCTGCGCTTTCACGCGCCGATCGCCTTCGGCGCCTTGATCACCCGTCGTTCCACGCTTCTCGACATGCGGGAAAAAAAGGGGCGAAGCGGCCCCCTCGCCTTCCTGACGGTCCGGCATGAGGTTCGGGCGGGAGAGGCGCTGTGCGTCACGGAGGATCTCGACATCGTGTTTCGGGACCGCAGCGGCCCGCGCGACAATCAACCGGGCGAGCGCCGCATTGCAGATGTGAGCCGGACGATCGAGCCGACATCCGCTCTGCTGTTTCGCTATTCGGCGCTCACCTTCAACGCCCACCGCATCCACTATGACCGCGACTACGCCACGAAGGCGGAAGGATATCCCGGACTTGTCGTCCACGGTCCTCTGCTAGCGACGCTGCTCATGGATCATTTCGAACGGCATCGGCCTGGCGAGACGATCCGCGCGTTTGAGTTCCGGGCGGAACGGCCGGTCTACGACCTCGCGCCGTTCACGGTGAATCTCATCGACACATCGACCGGCGCCCAACTCTGGGCCAATGACGCGGACGGGTTCGTGGCCATGAGCGCGACGATTGAGGCGGGATGGGGCGGGACGGAGCGATGACGCCTGGCTGGCGGTCACTTCTCTTTGTCCCAGCCGCCGCGCAAAAGCTATGGGCCAGGGCGCACACGCGCGGCGCCGACTGCATCATCGTCGATCTCGAGGATTCGACGCAGCCCGAGGCCAAGAGCGCCGCACGCGCACTGGCGAGCGAGGCTGTGCGCGCGATTGCCCAGCAGGGCGCGGACGTGGTCGTACGGGTCAACAACGACCCTGAACATCTCGAAGCCGATCTGATGGCCGCCGCGACGCCCGGCCTGCGCGCCATCGTCTTCCCCAAGACCGCCAGCGCCGCTGAAATCCAGGCGCTCGATGCGCGCCTCAAGGCGATCGAAGACGAACGAGCACTGGCGTCGGGGTCGATCGGCGTCGTCGCCGTCATTGAAGACCCTTTGGCGCTCGAGCGCATCGCCAGCATCGCCGAGGCGCCTCGTCTCATCGGCCTCTGCCTCGGAAGTGAGGATTTCGCGCTGGCGCTGGGGCGCGCTCCTTCGCCGGCGTCACTCGACCTCGCCTGCCAGCAGGTCGCCTACGCCGCCGCCGCACGAGGTCTGATGGGGCTGGGAATGGCGTGCGGAATCGGCAATTTCACCGATCTCGACAGGTGGAACGCGGAGGCGCGGCGCGCCTACGCCATGGGCCTCACCGGTGCTCTGGCGATCCATCCCAACCAGATCGCCGGCCTCAACGCGGCATTCGGCGCAAGCGAGGCGGAGATAGAAGACGCGCGGGCGATCCTCGCGGCCTGGGATCAGCGGACCAGCGGCGTCGTCTCCCATCTGGGCCGAATGATCGACCAGCCCGTCGTGGAGCGCGCCCGCAGGATCGTGCGGACGCTGCGCCCATGAGGCGAGGACGCGCCGCCGACGCGCTCGACATGCTGAAACCCGGCATGTCGGTCTTCGTCCAGGGCGCAACCGGGGAGCCGCAGGGATTCATCGAGGCGCTGAAGGCCGACCCGGACCGGGCTTCAGGCGTGCATGTCTGGTCGTGCCTGGTGCCGGGGATCAACAGCTTCGATTATGGCTCGCTGCCGGCAGACATCCGCGTCACGACCTTCATGGCTTCGCCAGCGATCGCGCCGTCGATCCGGTCTGGGCGGTCGCGCCTCCTGGCGCTTCCCTATTCGCGGATCGGCGAGGTGCTGGCGCGAACCGATTTCGACCTCGCAATCGTGCAGGTCGCGCCGCCGGACACACGCGGCCTGTGCTCGTTCGGCGTGTCGTGCGACACCGGCGCCATCGTCTGGCCCAACGCCCGAAAATGCGTTGCATGGATCAACACCCGGCATTCGCCGCCCCCGCGCGCCGACACGGTTGATGCGAGCGAGATCGACCTGGCCATAGAGGTAGACGCGCCGCTGCTTTCGCCAACGCAGCGACCGGGCTGGTCAGCGGAATTGCGGGCGATCGGACGCATCGCGGCGGATCTCGTTCCTGACGGCGCAGCCATCCAGTCCGGTATTGGCGAGGCGCCGGCGGCGGTTGTCGCCGCGCTCTGCTCCCACCGGCGGCTGCGCATCCGCTCGGGCCTCATCACGCCAGAATATCGCGATCTGGCCGAAGCCGGCGCTCTGGCGGAGCCGAGCGAGCATCTGACCGGCCTGGCCTGGGGGGACGCGGCCTTCTACGACTGGCTGGGCCAATCCGATCTGGCGGCGTTCCGGTCCATACCCTGGACCCATGGCGCCGGGGAACTCGCCGGCACGCCCGGTTTCACATCGATAAATTCCGCGTTGGAGATCGACCTTCATGGTCAGGCGAATCTTGAATGGCGGGCGGGCCGCCGCATCAGCAGCGTCGGCGGCGCGCCAGATTTCGTGCGCGGGGCGGCGGCTTCCCACAGCGGCCGCTCGATCATCGCCCTGCCGTCAACGACGCGCGACGGCTCTTCGCGCATTGTCGCGCGTCTCAACGGGCCGACAGTGTCAATTGCGGGCGCGGATACCGACGTGATTGTGACCGAGCACGGCGCGGCGGCGATTGGGGACATGGCGGCGGATGAACGCGCCGAAGCGCTGATCGCCCTGGCTGCGCCGGACCACCGCGCAGACCTCGCGGCCGCCTGGATTGCAGGCCGGCAAGGCGACTGATCAAGTCCCCGGGCTGAGACGGATCACGGTCCGGGCATCGCGATCCACGGCCTCGCGGCTGAACCGCAGGGGTATGTAGGTCCCTTCCGCCCAGAGCGGAAACAGGTCGCGATAGTGGGCGCTGAAAGGATCGCCCGATTGGCCAGGGGTGTTGATCGCCATCGAATTGTCCCACGCGCCGACATCCATCACCATTCGCACGGACGCACCTGCGGTGACCGAGAAATCGCTGGACCGGTAACTCTGTGCACGAGGCGTCGAGGCGGAGCCCGGAACCTGCAGCGGGCCGACGCGCATCTGCGCCCTCAACTGTTCGTCCGCCAGCACCGCAATGGCAGGCTCGAAGGTTGCGCGGTGAAGCCGGCCCCAGGTCCATGTCGTCATGTCGGGTCCGAGCGCCGCTTTCAACTCGGCGATGGCTGCCTTGAGACTTTCGGCCAGCACCTCGTCGCGCACCGAGGCCGGTCGTGAACCCAGCCGCGCGTCGGGCTGGCCGAGATAGTCGATCACCATTTCGAGATGGCCGGAGCCGACAAGCGCCTGCGCGGCCCTGGGCGTCGCGCGCGCCACGGTGAGGCGGCCAAGATGTTTGTTGGCCCAGACCTCGTAGATCGAGGCGGCGACGCTGTCGACGGTTTCATGATTGTCCCATGCCGTCAGAAGCCCGACCGCTCTCGCGACCTCGTTATCGCTGGATGCAAATGTCTTCAGGAGCGCGATGGCGCGGCGCGACTGCGAACTGACGGCGTCGGTCTGCAGCGCCATTGAATCTGCGAGACTGACCTTGTCGTCAGCGGCCAGCACCTCCTTGATGCGGTCGATGCGCGAGCGGTCCGTCCATTCGAAGGCAATGCGGTTCTTCTCGCTGGGATAGCCCTCGGGAAGGTTCATCTCGTTGGCGGTGGCGAAGAAGCCTTCCGCCGGATTGTAGCTCGACGGCAGAATGTCCTTGCCGTGAAAGCCTTCCCACTCATAGCGGCCGTCACCGGGAACCGGCATCAGCCCGTCCCAATTCCTGCGCACGGGCGCACGGCCCGAAGCGGCCCAGCCGACATTCCCCTTGATGTCGGCATAGACGAGGTTGAGCGGTGGCGCGCCCCAGGCTTCGCTCGCCGCCTTGAACTCGTCCCAGTTGCGGGCGCCCAGGAGACGCGAGGAGCCGAAATAGCCCGAGAGCCCGGGCTCGTTCCACACGGTGCGCATCACGAAGGCGCGCCCGGTTTTTGCGTCGGCCCGGACGACCGGACCATGCCGCGTGAACTTCAGCGAGGCCAGGCGCGGGGCCTCTCCCTTGACCTCGATGGTTTCGGACACGCTTGTCATGGTTTCCCAGCCGGCCTTGTAACGATACTGGTCGGGGGAACCGTCCCTCAATTCGTAGACATAGAGATCTTCCTGGTCGATCGCGAAGATGGTGATCCCGAACGCAATGTCGTCATTGTGCCCGATCGAGACGCCCGGCAGGGCCGGCTCGCCCGCGCCGATAATTGAAAGGCCCGGCGAGTTAAGTCCGACGATGTAGCGCAGGGACGGCGCTCCAAGGGCGCGATGGGGATCGTTGGCCAGCAGGGCGCGGCCCGTCTCGGTTCGCGAAGGCGATACGACCCAGTTGTTCGAACCTTCCGACATGGCGCCGTCAATTGCCGAGGCGAGCTGGACGTCGGGCGAGGCATGCGCCTGCTGGACCTTCCCCGCCAGAACGTCGAACTCCACCTGGCGCGTCGCCAGGAGATAATCGCCCAGCACGTCGGCCGGCACGTCGCACGGCCTGAGGCCCTTGGGCGTCGCCGCCTTGTGAGCCGGCTCGAGCTTGCGCCGCAACATGTCCGCCTCGAGACCAGCTGCGCACGCGACACGGGCGCGGGCGACCTCCGAGGTGATGTTCGACACCAGTGCATGGCTGCGGATGCGCACAACGTCTTCGGCCTTCCAGGGGTCGGGCGCGCTCCCGGTCAAACCGAATTCAACCGGCAGGGGCCTTGTCCCCGCCTTCACCTCGGCGACATAGGCGTTGACGCCATCGACGAAGGCCTCGACCGTGGATTGGGCGTCCGGCGCGTAAGCGGCCCACTCGACCTTCATGTCGCCGCGATACAGGAACAGGCGGGCCGCGCGATCCTGCTCGACATAGGCGGGGCCGAAATCCTTCGCGAGGAGGCCAAGACCGCGTTTTCGCCAGAGGTCGATCTGCCAGAGCCGGTCGCGCGCGGCGTTGTAGCCCTGCAGGAAGAACGCATCGCGGCGGGTCTGCGCGAAAATGTGGGGGATGCCCCAGTGATCGACGACGATCTCGGCTGGCTGAGACAGTCCGGTCACTTTCCAGGATTCCTGCCTGGCGGAGACAGGCTGCGCCAGGGCAGATTGCGCCGCGAGCAAGCCGCCTGCAACAAGACCGGCTGCAATGGGAGGCCACATCACAAGACGCATCGGGACTCTCCTTCGCGGACAGGTCGGCACAAATTGAGGATTGGCCAGCCGCCCCGTCTTGTCAAAGAGCGCTTGGCCGGGCCGCATGCCGCATCCTGCCGCTACGGAACGATCGGTCCCGCGACGGGCGAAGGATCGAGATTCACACTTCGAGGGGAAACCCGGATCGGTTCCACTTGAAGCGATCGGGCTCCCGGGGTCTAATCCGTACGCAACCCACACACCCGCTCACTCGCGCTGCGGCGCCGCCAGAGGTCCACATGGCAAGTCCGGTCATTTCGGCCACGGGATTGTTCACGCCGCCAGACTCGGTCTCGAACGCCGAACTGGTCGCGAGCTTCAACGCCTGGGCCGACCGATGGAATGGCGAGCACGCAGCCGAGATCGAGGCTGGCGGAGCCATCGCGAAAACACATTCATCCGTGGAGTTCATCGAGAAGGCCTCGGGGATAAAGTCGCGGTATGTGATCGACAAGTCGGGCGTCATCGATCCGGGCGTCATGGCGCCGCGCATTCCCGAACGCGGCAATGACGAGATCTCGGTCCTCGCCGAGATCGCCGTTCACGCGGCAAGGGAAGCGATGGCGGCAGCGGGACGAGAGGCCGGGGACATCGACGCCGTCATCTGCGCCGCCTCCAACATGCAGCGCGCCTATCCCGCCATGGCGGTCGAGGTGCAGGCCGCGCTCGGGATAGAGGGGTTCGCGTTCGACATGAACGTCGCCTGCTCGTCCGCGACGTTCGGCATCCAGACCGGAGCGGACTTCGTGCGGGCCGGCCATGCGCGGTCGGTCCTGATGGTGAACCCGGAGATATGCTCCGGCCACCTCAACTTCACGGACCGGGACAGCCATTTCATCTTCGGCGATGTCGCAACCGCAGTGCTGATCGAATCGGAAGACATTGCTCCGCGAGGACACTGGTCCATCCTCGGCACGCACCTCAAGACGCAGTTCTCGAACAATATTCGCAACAATTTCGGCTTTCTCAACCGGACCGCGCCGGACAGCGCTGCTGCGTCAGACAAGCTGTTCGTGCAGGAGGGCCGCAAGGTCTTCAGGGAAGTTGTCCCGATGGTGTCCCACATGATCCAGGAGGAACTCGACCGGCTGGGCATCCAGGCAAGCGATCTCAAGCGCATGTGGCTGCATCAGGCCAACGCCAGCATGAACCGGCTCATCGCGGCGAAGGTGCTTGGGCATGACGCCTCGGACGATGAGAGCCCGACCGTGCTCGACGAGTACGCCAACACCTCGTCGGCCGGATCGATCATCGCTTTTCACAAGCATTCCGCAGATTTCAGGCCGGGCGACAAGGGACTGATCTGCTCCTTCGGAGCGGGATATTCGGCGGGGACGGTGTTCGTCGAAAAGGCGGCGTGAGGCTGCTGCGGCGGGGATGACAATCTGAGGCGCCCACCGGGATCCCAAATCTGCTGACAACACGCTCCTGCCTGAAAGGCCGCTCATGCCCCGCATCGACCGTCGCAAATTCCTGCTCGCCAGCGCGACCGCCCTTGGCCTGCCGCCGGCCATCGCGCGCGCCGTGACGATCAATGCAATGGTGCGCTCCGGCACGATCGCGGACGTGGCGCACGTCGTGATCCTGATGCAGGAGAACCGGTCGTTCGACCATTATTTCGGAACGCTGAACGGCGTGCGCGGCTTTGCCGACCGTTTCCCGATTCCGATCCTCGACGGCGCCGACGCAAAGACGCGCTCATGCTGGGCGCAATCGAACACCAGGCTCGCTGACGCCCCGCCGGTCATCGCTCCTTTCCCGCTCAATACGGTGCAGACATTCGCCCACATGCGCGTCGAGGGAACGCCTCACAGCTGGCCCGACGCCCAGCTGGCGTGGGACGAAGGCCGCATGAGCCGCTGGCCGGACCACAAGACAGCCCATGCCATGGGTTATTACGAGCGTGAGGACATTCCCTTCCAGTTCGCCCTCGCCGACGCCTTCACGCTCTGCGACGCCTATCATTGCTCCATGCAGACCGGGACGAACTCCAACCGCCTCTTCCTCTGGACGGGCACGAACGATCCGACCGGCGCCGCCGGCGGACCGTCGATCTCGAACTCGCACGACAACCTCAAGGCTGCGCCCGCCTCGCCCTATCGCTGGACGACCTATGTCGAGCGACTGCAGGCGGCCGGCGTCAGCTGGCGCGTCTATCAGGACATGGCCGACAATTTCGACGACAATCCGCTGGCCGGGTTCAAGGCGTTCCGCGAAAGCCATGCGGGCGTTGCAGGGTCTGATCCGCGTCTCGCCCAGCTTGGACTGGCGACGCATCACCTTGACGGGCTGCGCGCCGACGTGCTGGCGGGCGCCTTGCCGCAGGTGTCCTACATCGTCTCGCCGGCAAAGGATTCCGAGCACCCCGGTCCCTCCAGCCCCGCTCAGGGCGCCGATTATACGGCCCGCGTCCTTGAAGCCCTGACCGCCGATCCTGAAGTCTGGGCGAAAACCGCGCTGTTCGTGATGTTCGACGAGAATGACGGGTTCTTCGACCATGTGCCGCCGCCTGCTCCGCCATCCCGCACGGCGGAGGGAGAAGAGGCAGGCGCATCCACCGTCGATACGGCGGGCGAATACCATCTGGTCGCCAATCCCACCGAGGCCGGCTCCGAACGTAAGGAGCTGATGGGGAGGCCCTATGGGCTGGGACCGCGCGTTCCGATGTATGTGATCTCGCCCTGGAGTCGCGGCGGCTTCGTCAACTCGCAGGTCTTCGACCACACCTCCGTGATCCGCTTCCTCGAACAGCGCTTCGGGGTGGCGGAGCCCAACATCTCGTCCTGGCGGCGCGCCGTCTGCGGCGACCTGACCAGCGCGTTCAACTTCAAATCGCCCAACGCCGCGCCCTTCCTCAACGCCATGCCACGCACGGCCGAGACGGCCGCGAAGGCCGCCGCCCTTGCCGGGCGGACGACGCCGCCAACGCCAGCGGCGCCTCAGGCGCCCTCGCAGATTGGAGGCCCGAGGCCGTCGCGCGCCCTGCCCTATGAACTTCGCATCGATGATTTGGGCTCAGAGGGCGGCGTCCGCCTGCGCCTTGGCAATGACGGGAAGGCCGGAGCGGTCATTCATGTCTATGACCGCCTGCGCCTCGACCGCATCCCTCGCCGCTACACGGTGGAGCCCGGCAAGACACTTGAGGATGCCTGGGAGGCCGGGCCATACGACCTCTGGGCGATCGGTCCAAACGGCTTCCACCGGCATTTCATGGGCGGGTCGGCCAGCGAGGCGCCGCAGATGTCCGTGGTTCGCGATCCGGACGGCGAGCAGCTGGTCGTGAAGCTTCACAATCCCTCGCTGCGCGCAGTCTCGTTCAGCGTGACCCCGAACGCCTATGCCGCCGCGACGCCATCCTGGTCGACGCGCCTTGCGACAGGGCGGAGTGCAACGCATGCCTGGAAGCTTCGCTCCAGCGGCGGATGGTACGACCTTTCGGTGACGTCGGCGACGCGCCCGGGCTGGATGCGCCGCCTGGCCGGCCGCCTCGAAACGGGATCGGACAGCGTCAGCGACCCCGCCATGTCAGGCGCCGCGCGGCTCGGCATCGACGCGGCGTGAGGTTGGACTTGTCCCCGACCGCCGTGTGCGCAGTCCCAGGCGCCGGTGCTGCGGCGCTCGCGAGACCGTTCGTCGCGATGGTGCTGGCCATATCCCTGGCCGCCTGCGCATCGCCGCTGCGACGCGAGGTCGAGGCGGTGCTGGGCGATCCCGTATTCGCCGGAACGCACTGGGGCCTGATGATCACGACCCTGGAGGGCGAACCGGTCTTCTCGCTCAACGCCGACCGGCGCTTCACGCCCGCCTCGAACACCAAGATGCTGGTCACGGCGGCCGCGTTTCACCGGTTGAAGGGCCTCGACGCGCCCGACGCCGCATCCGGCGCTTCCCTTCACCTCGAGCCGGATGTCGAGGGCGGACCTCCAGACGCTATCCTTTCCGGGCATGGCGACGCCACCCTGTCGGACCGCGCCGATTGCATCTCCAACTGTCTCGCCATGCTCGCCGACGCGTTGGTCCGCCAGGGCGCCATGGTTCTGGCCGATGTGATCGGCGACGATCGCCATTTCCCGGATGAAAGATGGAGTCCCGGCTGGAGCTGGAACAACCTGCAGACACGCTCCGGGACAGCCGTCTCCGCGCTCACCGTCAACAGCAATGAGGTAGCGATCCTGGTGAGGCCCGGGCTGGCGGCTGGCGAGCCGGCGGCGGCAAGCTGGCGGCCGGGCGATGATGTGTGGCCCCTGGTCAACGAGGCGGTGACGGTCGCCGACGGCGAGACTGACCTCAGGATCGAGCGCCTGCCCGGCGCCGAAGCGGTCCGGATCTATGGCGTCATGCAGGTCGGGGCCAGTGAAACGACGTTGACGCTCGGGCTCAATGATCCCGCCCTGGTCGCCGCCTCGCGCCTGCGCCGCCTGCTTGAGCAGCGCGGCGTCGCCGTGGAGGGAAAGACTCGGGTTCGCCATCGGCCGCCGGCCCTTTCGGATGATCCCACGGCGCGAGTCGACGCGCCTGTCCTGAAGGAAATCGCGGGGGAGGAAATGGCGCGCGCGGAAGTAGAGCGGCTGGTGGCGCCGCCATTGATCGACGATCTCCGGCTGATCCTGAAGGCGAGCCAGAATGTGCACGCGGAGCTTTTGTTGCGCAGGCTGGGCCGGCTTGAGGGCGCCGGGTCGGTCGCGGACGGCCTCCTGGTCGTGCGTGACATGTTGCGCGAGGCCGGCATCGCGGACGCCGAGTACGACTTCGCCGACGGTTCCGGCATGTCGACCTATAATCGCGTCACGCCGGCCATGATGACCCGCTTTCTGGCATGGACGGCCGACCAGCCCTGGGGCGACGCCTGGCGGGATGCGCTGCCGGTCGGCGGAGTGGACGGCACACTGGCGCGACGGTTTCGCGGCAGCGCGCTGGAGGGCCGCGTGTTCGCGAAAACGGGCTCGCTCAATGCGGTCCATGCACTCTCCGGCTTCCTCGTCGCGGCGAGCGGCCGGACGCTGATTTTTTCGGCCTATGCCAACAATCATCCGTCTGGAGCGCCCTCCGGGGCGGCGGCGATCGACGCGGCCCTGCTGGCGGTGGCGGCGAGGCGCTGAGGCGGTCGGCCAGGGACGCTCGCCATGGCGCGGTCCAGAGCATTCTGGGCGATCCCAGAATCACGAAAATGCTTTGGATTCCTGTCAGGTCGCGCAGAGAATGAGCCATGGGTCCGACGCCTCTCATCATTGATTGCGATCCCGGCGTCGACGACGCCGTCGCACTTCTGCTCGCCTTCGCCTCGCCGGACTTGATCGACATTCTGGCTGTCACCACGGTCGGCGGAAATATCGACGCGGCATCGACGGCGCGGAACGCAAGGATCATTCGCCAGATCGCGGGCCGGGAGGGCGTGCCGGTTTTCGCCGGGGCGGCCGCGCCGCTCGTTCGCTCTGCGGTCAGCGCCAGCGCGTTTCATGGCGAGACCGGCCTTGGCGATCTGGAGATTTTCGAACCGTCCACCGCGCTTGGCTTCGGAGAGGCCGCAAGCGTCATCGCCGACACGGTCATGCACCATGCGCCGGGTGAGGTCTCGATCGCGGTGATGGGACCGATGACCAATATCGCTCTTGCCATGCGGAAGGAGCCCTTGCTCGCGGCGCGTCTGCGCACGCTGGTCGTGATGGGCGGCGCAAAACGCGAGGGCGGCAACATCACGGCGTCCGCCGAGTACAACTTCTTCGCCGATCCCGACGCGGCGGACATCGTGTTTCGCTCCGGCTGCCGCATGGCGGTGATCGGTCTGGACGCAACACATCAGGTCCGGACAACCCCGCGCCGGCTTGGCCTGATCGGGGCGATCAACACCCCGTCGGCGCGGGCGGCCGCGCGCCTGCTGGCGTTTGCGGCCGGGGTCGAACCGGGAGAGGCCGACGATCCGGGGCCGCCCCTGCATGACCCCTGCACCATCGCCTACCTGCTCGCGCCCGACCTTTTCACCTCGGTCCCCGCCCTGATCCGGGTCGAGACGTCTTCCCCGCTCACTTTGGGACACAGCGCCGTCGAGTTTCGCGGCGCCGGCCCGGACGCCGCCGTGCGATGGGTGACGAAGGTCGATGCCGAGGGCCTGTTCGGACTATTGCTTGAACGGCTGGCGCGATGAGTGCGCCTCACATCACCGTGGTCGGGTCGGTCAATCTCGACCTTGTCGCCACGGCCGCGCGCCTGCCTGTCGCCGGCGAGACCGTGACGGGAGCGACCCTGGAGCGTCATCCCGGCGGCAAGGGCGCCAACCAGGCGCTGGCGGCGCGCCGGCTGGGGATGGAGGTCCGGCTGCTCTGTCGTGTCGGCGCGGACGCGATGGCTGAAGAAGCGTTGGCGTTGGTGCGGGCCGAAGGTGTGGATCTGACGGGCTGCAGCGTCGATCCGGGCGCCGCAACCGGCGTCGCTCTGATCGCTGTTTCGGTGCAGGGCGAGAACCAGATCATTGTGGCCCCGGGCGCCAACGCCGTCTTCCTGCCAGTGCATCTGCCGGAGCAAATCGACGGCGCGCTGATCTGCCAGCTCGAACTGCCGGTCGAGACCGTCGCGAAAGCGGTGGAGAGCGCGAGCGGATTTGTCTGCGTCAATCTCGCGCCGGCCCGGGAGATTCCCGAAAGCATCCTCGGGCGCGCCGACCTTGTCGTCGTCAATGAGGTCGAGGCGGCCTGGTTCGGCGACGCCCTGAACCGCGCCTCCGGGCTTGTCGCGATCACCGCCGGGTCGCGCGGCGCCAGGCTTTTGCGGGCTGGCGCGCTCGTCGCGGCGGCGCCGGCATTCGCCATCCAGCCAGTCGACACCACCGGGGCCGGTGACGCTTTCGTCGCGGCGTTGACCGTGGCCCTCCTTGAGGAGCTGTCCCCGCAGCAAGCGCTGCGGTTCGCCTGCGCCGCCGGGGCGTTGGCGGCGACAAGGAGAGGCGCACAGCCCTCAATGCCGACGCGAACCGAGATCGAGGCGTTTCTGGCCGCGCGGAACCGGGGGGATCAATAGGCCGGAGCTGGATCAACGGGAGATCAGACGGGTCGCAAGTAGCGGGGCACTCAACACCTAGGGTTTGAGCGCCGCGAGGATCGGGCCGCCATTGGCGCCTTGAACCAGGATAGCGGTGCGGTAAGCCGGGTCATCGGCCTCCGGGAGAACGAACTGCCTGGCCGGTCCCGACCAGGGGCCCAGGCGCACGAGTTCGCGAACGACGTTGCGGTGAGGCAGCGTTCGGCCGCCATTCTCGCCCTTGCGGATCGCCACCTGCACGGTACGTGGATCGTAGCGCACCAGCCAGACGTCCGCTCCGCTCTTCGGCACAGTTCCCGCACCAACCGAAAGCGAAACACCCGACAACGAAAGTGTCGGCGCATCGACCGGAAGGGCGGCACGCTCAATCTCGCGCTTCAGCTCATTGCGATCGATACCGACGATATCGGTGCGGCCGTTGATCACGACCTGCGGCGTGCCGACATTCCCATTCTGCAGACTGCCGCGCGCATAGTCCCGCTGCCGGGCGGTATTGGTCTCTGTAGCGAATGTGTCCTTCCAGCCGAGCTGATCCCAATAGGTGACGCCGAAACTCAAAGCCAACACGCCGGGACGATCCGCCAGCGCATTCAGGTTGGCGTTGGCCGGGGGACATGACGAACATCCCTGACTCTGAAAGAGTTCGACGACCACCGGCCGCGCGGGCGAAGGTTCGGCGATGGCCTGTGGACCCGCCAGCGCGCCAGCGACAGCGCCCATGCCCGTCAGGAAAGCGACGAGCCCCAATGGAAACCGGCGGAATCCCTTCATGTCTGCGCGCCCTCTACTCGCCGAAGATCCGGTCGCCAATGATCTGGCGGTTCAAAGATCTATTCGCGCCGGCGACGAACAGGTTACACAGAACGCTTGCCAGCGCGCGGCGGGGAGGCGCCGGAAAAGACGCAGCTAACGGTTTATGCACTCCGGCCCTGTAACCGGATCCATGCAAGATGGAGCACCTGCCATTGGCCATGTCGACCGACTATTCCTCTCCTGTGCAGGTCAACGGCTATTCCTGCCGGAACTGCACGGACGTTTCATATGCCAAGAAGGGCGTCGATCCGGCGCACCCGAAGGGTGAGCCCTCCAGGATCAGTGGTGCGACCGATGCCGGCCAAACGGCGGACGCCGTGCGCCTTGGCGGTAGGCTTGCGGGCGGTGTTGTCGATGCAGGTTCGGCATTGTCGACGATCAAGGCAGCCGGCACATTGCTTGATGTCTGCGTCTAGAGCCTGCTGCGACGCGGCGCGACGATCAAGGTGAAGCGGCTGCGCGCTCACACGCTTCGCGGAGCTGTCCGGCTGCTTTGCGCCACGTATAAGCCCCCGCGATTTTGCGGCCCTGTTCAATCCATGCATTTCGAGATGCGGCGACCGTCAGGTTCCTGACGGCGTCAATCCACGCTTCGACATTGTCGGGAGCGGCAAGCTGCGCGCCGCCTCCCCAAATCTCGGCCAATGCTCCTGAATCGGCTGCGATCACAGGAGCGCCGCAGAGCATCGCCTCGCCTGCCGGCAGCCCGAACCCCTCGGTGAAGGACGGCAGGAGGAAGGCGAAGGCGGTCTCGTAGAGCATGCGAAGTTCTGCGTCCGGAAGGCGGCCGAGAAGGCGCACGCGGCTGGATGGTGCGGCGCCAGGCGGCAGGCGCGAGCCGACAAGCACAAGGTCGAACGCCGCGAGTGCGGGCGCTTCGGCCAGGGCGAGGAGCAGGCGCGTATTCTTGTGCGGCTGGTCCGACGCGAGGCCGAGCAGAAAAGGACGCTGCGAGGCGGGCGAGGGTCGCTCCGCCGATTTTTCCTCCAGGATATGATCGACGCCATTGCCGATGACCTGGGCCGCCGATGCGTCCGGCAGGACGCCGTTCACGGCGAGCCGGTGCGCCGAGTGCCGGGAGACGGTGATGACGGTCGCACGCCGGCAGATGCGCGGCAGCATGAAGCGGTACCACGCCCGGAAGGCGGCCGAGTAGGATTGCGGCGCGTCAAACACCTGGGCGTCGTGCACCATCACGACGGAGCGTCCGGACAGCAGCGGCGCCGTGTTGGCGAGATTGACCAGCAGGCGCCCGCGCGCGGCGAACGCCAGCGACGTCTGCTCCCAGAGCTGGCCGGGAGGACCAGGGAGCGAGCGTTGACGGATCACCGTCAGTCCGGCCAATGGTTCTGCTCCGGGCGGGTGCAGGAGCGTCCAGTCGAAGCGGCCCGGGGTGGCGGCGAAGTCGCGGTCGAGGTGGGCGATCAATTGCCGGGCCACGCGCTGGACCCCGGAATTCTGCGCCGCCAGGAATCGTCCGTTGATCACGATGCGGGAAGCGGGCGGCGTCAAGGCCGTCGGGTCCGGAGCCGGGAATGCGCCGTCATTTGAGCTGCAGGATGTTTTGAGGGTGCAGCCGTCCGCGGAACAGATCGCCCAGCGCGAGCATGTTGCCGACAAACCGGCCCCGCCGATCGCACCAGGGTTCGGGCCTGATGCTCCTGAAGACGTTCGCCGCGAGGTTCTTGGCCATCAGTTTGTAGGCGTGTGACAGCGGCATTGTTCGCTTTCGCCGCAGGAATATCGGGTTGGCGATCTGGGAATAGCCCATGCGGACGCCTGACGTGCGGGACTGCTTCACTCCGAGGTGAACGCCGCCCAGCGCGTCCGTCCAGATGAGCGACCCCCGCCTCGACACCTGAAAGGTGAAATCAATGTCCTCCTGCCAGGCGTAAAGCGGAAGCGCTTCCTCGAAGGTCAGCCCATCGGCCATGGACAATCGAACCGCCATGTTACACCCGTAAAGCGACGTGATCGGCTTGCGCGTGGCCGCAGCAAGCGCCGGAGGCTGATAACCGGCAAGGAAACCGCCCGCCTCGGCGAAGGTGTAGCCCGGACCGCGTATTCCGTCCGCCAGCACATGACCCGTCACTCCCGCTATGCGGGAATCGTCGGTCAGGATCGCTTCGAACGTCGCCAGAAAGCCCGGGGCAGGTGCGAAATCGTCGTCGAAGAATACCACCGCGTCCACGGATTTTCCTAGCAGTTTCAAGCCTGTGTTGCGCTGATGCGCAAGACCCTTGGGACCGAACACGACTTCAATCGGAAGCCCCGGGGGAAGTTCGGGGACGTCGGCGCTGCTGACCGCGGTGATGATGATGCGGTCAGCCTGCCGCGTCTGCGCCAGCAGGAATGCGAGCGCGCCAGCGAGAATCTCGCTTCTGCCGAGGGTGGCGTAGATGACCGCCAACTTCACGAGACCTCCCCTGAACCTTTCATCGGTCGTCCTCGCCGGAGCGGCCGCAGGGACAGTCCAGGCGTCCTGCTCCACGATTCATGCCAAGCCATTGCGACGCCTCATCTGCGCGGCGCTCGCCGGTGCGTCGAGATGAACCCGATCGCCAGGCGACTCACTCCCGGCCGGGCGGCCCGCCGGGAGTCCAGTGGACGCCAGGACTGGAGAGGCGCCGTCTCGCCGGCCGCGCGCGGCCGCATGACAAATCCGGCCAGCATGCCAAAGACGAAGCCCGGGTCAGCCGTTGGGCTGCTCACCGCAGCCGGAACCAGCAGCAGCAACGCCGCCCAGGCCGCCGAACGCTCGACCGCCCTGGGATCGCGCCCCGTAAGGAAGGCCGAATAGATCAGCTGGCCGAGGAAGGCCAGCATGAGCGACGCGCCGATGAACCCAAGCGAGCCAAGGACCGCCGTGACGATGCTCGACGACCTGAAGGATCCGGCGCCCGTGCCAAATCCGAAGCTTGCCTGGAAGGCGCTCCAGCCCTGGGCGGCCCACTCCTGGCGTTCAAGGGAGGAAGCGCTTTCGACCTTGCCGACAGTGAGGCCCGTCACGAAGTTGGCGATCCCGCTGAACGCTTCCGGCTGAACAAGGCCAAGGCCGAAAAAGGCGATGACAATCCCGATGATGACCATGAGTGCTGAAATCGTGCGACCGAAACTGCCGCGCCGGATGATCATGCGAGGCAGCAAGATTGCGACGTAGACCACGAGGGCCAGGATCCCGGTTGTGGATGTCGATGCGAGCGTCGCGGTCCAGAGGCCAAGGGCGGTCAGTCCCGACAGCGCCCGGCGCGTCCTCAGCCAGTCCTCCGTGGCGAAGACGCCCAGGGGTATGGCGAACGCCGCATAGGACGAGGGTTCGGACAGGGTTCCGGACAGGCGCTTAACGTCGCCGATCGACTGATCAACCATCACATAGTTGGAATTGCGCAGAAATTCGAGAACACGTTCATTGGTGACCGCCAGCCCAACCCAGTCGATCAGGGCGAAGGTTGCATGGAGAATGCCGATGGTAAGGACCGCATTGCGGAAATCCTCCGCTGAAAGTTTCCTGCAGAACAGGATGGATACGGCAATGGCGGTGAGGAAGGATCCGCTGAGATAGGCCATATGCGTGATATTGGATGAGCGCGGGCCAAGAGGCGTAGCGATGGCGAAGCCATCCACGACTTCGGGCCGCATGCTGACGACGTCCAGGGCGCCCGCGAAAAGCCTCGGTCCGAACAGGCTGATGACGACGGTGTAGCCGATGAGCGCGATCGCGACCGGATGGGCCGCCAGCGACCTCCGCGTCACGTCCGCGTCGCTTGGCGCGACCGCCACGAAGGCCGCGAAAACCAGAACCATGACCCCGACCTGGGGCAGACCAAGGGAGGCGCCGCCAAGGGCCGTCAGGGTCGCTACGCTCGTCGCGCCGAAGACCTGCGTGACGGCGAACAGGCGCCATGAGGATTTGACCCGATCACGCGCGGCCAGGACGGCCAGGACGGCGGCAACCATCACAGCAAGATACAGGGTCGGCTGCATCAGGAATCCCGGCCTCGTTTCGACACTGCCCGTCGGACGGTCGCCGCCGCAGGCGACCCAGGACTGGACTCGCTCGCGCGCCGCGCCCGATGGACGCCCATCACCCGGCAGCCTTCATCAACCTCGGTCAGCATGATTCGCGCCAACAGGGAACGATGATCCGATCCTACATGCGGCCCGGTCTCAATTGCCCCGAGCGTCACTCCACAGCCCGCATGGACCCCATCAACCGCCAGCATGAGCGTCGGAAGACCGGACAGAAAGGGGCCATCAAAAGAGGGCCATGTCGGGGCCCAAACGCTCGTTCGCGACAATCCGGACATGGTGACAAAATGCCGAAGCTCGGGAGACCAGGGCGATGCGTTGAAGTCGCCCGCGACGACAAGAGCGTCCGCCGGCGTCTCCGCGACGGCATCGACCTGTTGCAGCAACTGCTCGATATCGTCATGCGCTACACGGGACAATCCCTCGCGGTCGAGATGCACGCCGACAATTTTCAGCGTGCGGCCAGGACCGCCCTTCCCCGGAACCAGAAGTTCGACCGCAGCGGTCGCGATCTCGTTTCCGGTCGCGTGCGGCCGCGACAGGTCGCCGGACTGCCAGGCCCCGCCATCCAGAAGCCGGCCCTCGAAACGAGACACGATCGCCACGCCGCAATAGGGCCGGCTCGCGCAGGTGACGACTGTCGGGTAGTCGGGGACCGCTTGCATCAAATCGCGCATGAACGATTCTCGCGCTTCCACCAAAACAAAAATGTCGGCATCCGTTTCCTTCAGCCATCTTATGGTTTCCGCCGGCTCGGGATTGAAATCCCAGACATTGAGTTCAGCGATCGACACTTCGAATTCCGAACCCGACTGGAAACTGGCCCTGACCATCATCACGGTCCTCAAGTCCAGGGCGAGGATGATCCAGGCTCCCAAACCGATGGCGGTCAGGCCGAGGAGGCGAGCCCGGGTCATGCCCGGTCCGGCAAGGCTGGCCAGGACCAGCGCGGGCGCACCGACCGCCACGGCGGGAACGGCGTATGAGAATTCAGCTGGAGCCAGCCCCGCCACGGACAGGAGGACAATACAGCCCAGAACGACGGCGCCCCAACCCGCCGCCGCGAAGGTGAGGCGCAGCCGGTTGAGTGGCGTTTGAGGCTGCGCTTCCGCCGGGTCCGGTCGCATTGCCGCTCCCGGTCAGTGGAGGCTTGGGCGCGCCGCGCCGTGCGCCTGCGCCGGGGGTGCGAAGGTCAATGGGGCGCGAGAAGCCGACCGAGGCGTTCGAGGAGCGCTGGCAAGGCGCGCGGCTCGCGGCGCGAGATTGAGAACGACACCGATAACCCTGGACCCGCCCTGCTCTATCCTTCGGCCCACCGCTCCCAGGAGCGACCGCCGGGTAAGCCCGTAAGAGGCGACCACGATCGCCAGGTCAGAATTTCGCAACAACGACCGGAAACGCGAACGCGAACAGGGCGACTGACAGTCGATGACGGTTATGTCGTACATGCGGCTGGCTTCGGTCACGGCGGCCCTGAAGGCGGTCAGCTGCGCCAGCGACAACCCGCCGGTCCGGGCCTTGCCTGGCATGGCCGGCAAAACATGCACGCTCGTCACATCATCCTGGACGATCAGATCGGCCCAGCGATGGCCGCCATCCAGCAGCACATCGACGCCGACTTCGGGTTCGAGGTCCATGATCCGCGTCAGCCCGGCGCTCTCGACATCCCCATCGATCAGCAGCACGCGCAGGCCTTCGGAGGCAGCCATTCGTGAGAGCGCCAGCGCGATCGTCGTGGCGCCGTCACCGGGCTGGGCCCCGGTGATGGCGAGGGTGACGGGGCTGCTGTCCTGTGAGCGGATGCTCGACAGGATGTCTCTCAGCGCGTTGGCGAACGGCGAAGCGGGATTTTCGGTGGCGACATTCGCGGGATGGCGTTCCTCCGGCGGCAGCCGGCGCAGGTCTCGTCCCGCGATGCGAGGCGTGAGGGCGAGCACGGGGGCGCCGATGAGAGCCGCGACGTCGCGCACGTCGCCGATGCGGTCGTCGATTGCCGCCATTGTCGCGGCGTAGGCGATTGCAAGAGCGAGCGCGAGCGCGATGACGCCGGGAACAATCAGCACGGACCGCATGGGCAGAGGCGTCGCGCCCGGGGACGGTCCCGAGACAAGCGACACACCGAGGCTGCGCCTCGGCTCCGCGTCAATCCGGCCAGCTCCCATGGCGCCGTCCAGGGCCTCGCGTGCGATCGCGATCCGCACGTCCAGCGACTGCAGCCTGGCGCCAGACGCGATGACCGGAGCCGGTTCGGGAGAAGGGCCGTCGGCTAACGAGGTTTCCGCACGCAGTCGCGCGACGCTTGCATCAAGCTCGGCGGCGACGGCGGAAGCCGCCGTGAGAACCCGGTATTTGCTCCGTTCACGCGCGTCGACATCGCCGGCGGTTGCAGCCTCCGCCTGTTCGCGGGCGGCGACCTCAACAGCGAGCCTTTGGCCCAGGGGACCTGCCTCTTCGAAGACGCCGGATGTCCGGACCCGGGCGATGTCGCCGGACAGCACCTCGGACTCCAGCAGGGTTCGGGTCGCGGCCAGAAGCCTGGTCGCCGTGTCGAGTTCGCGCTGCCCCGCGCTCGGAATCGGCGCTCCCCGGGGGGCGCGCGGCCTGGCCCTATCGCTGGCGAGCACGGCCTCGCGTTCCGTTTCGAGATCGACGAGAGCGGCGCGCGCTTCCGCGAGGCGAGCGGCTGTCGCATTCTCCCGGCCATCTCCGGGTTCGACGAACAATTCAAGCTGCCGCGATCGATAGAGTTCGACGGCGACCTTGGCGGTCTCGAAAGCTTCCGAAGCGGTATCCCCACGCGCGGTCAGCCTGACCTGACGCAGCTCACCCTCGCGCCGAGCCTGTACAAGCCTTTCAGTCGATCCGTCGGCGAGAGCGCCGGATGGTCCGCCTGCCCTTCCAAGCTCGCCAATCAGCATCTGTGTGAACGCATCGGAATTCAGGGCCGCAACTTCGGCATCGACCCGGGCGGACGAAAGTGGAGGGCCTGTCTGCCCGACCGCGGCAAGCGGCGGCGTCAATGCGAACCGCACGGTCGATTCATAGAACGGGGAAAGCAAGCGCGACGCGCCCAGCAATCCGACGGCGGCCAGAACGAAGATCAACACGGCGACTGGCGCATGGCGGAGGGTGCGACGTCCAAAGTCGGCCAGGCTTCTGCGCGGCTCGCCTGACGACTGGAGCACGTCTCCCGCTGACCAGCTGGTGCGCACTTTACGCATGATGCGCCGGCCCGGTCATGCAACCCCCACGGAACGGATAAGCAGCTCCCTGGGCGCCATCGCGCCGCCGATGGCGATCGCCAGCTGGTGAAAGATCGGCGAAACCTCTTCCCTGAAGTCGGACTGGGCGATCCAGCGCGGAGCCGACGGCGCCAGCCGAACGGGAACCCCCGAGCGCCTCGCCGTCGCCCTGCGGAGCATGTCGGACATGAAAGGAAGTTCGGCCCCGCCGCCCGTAGCCACAACGATGGTTTCCGCAAGGTTGTGCTGTTTGGCGTTCCTGGCCGTTCGCGACACGACAGCCGCGAAATCCTTGCGGATCAGCCTGACGATCGCGCGATAGTCCCGGCTGCGCTGGAGGTCCCTGACCGAGCAGTTGACCCTGTAGCCGAAGAACTCGATATCGAGATGGCCGCGGGCAAAGATTTCTTCCTTGCGGGCACGGATCGACGGCAGCAGATGCCGCCAGAGCCCCCCCCGTTCGCGGCTCGTCTGGAAACTCTTGGCTTTCTTGATGATGACGTTCAGCAGCGACCGGTCGATGTCGTCGCCAGCGACAGCGATCGTGTGGTCGAGCGAGACGAGCTTCGACTCGCCGCAAGCGTCGGGAAAACGCATGTAGGATCCGAAGTCCGTGGTTCCGGCGCCCATATCGACGACGATCATACTCCAGGCCTTGTCCACCACGTCCGGAAGGTAGGCGGCGGCGGCCGCACTTGCCTCGAACACCCCGGCCTCGATGTTCAGGCGCTCGGCCGAAGAAGGCGCAAGAAGCGCCGTCTGTGCGGCTTCGTAGCTGAGCGGCGACAGCCAGAACTTGTCGGGAAGCGCCAGTCTGACCGCTTCGGCGCGCTCGAAGAGATCGACCGTCAGCGCGTGATCGTTCTGTGTGCGGTCGGTGAACCAGCCGGGCCGCGTGTAACGCCAGACTTCCGCCGAGCCGCCATCGATCACGATATCCTCGCGGAATGCGTGGTCGATGAGCGCGAGGAAGTAGGCAAGATAAAGAACGATCAGATCGCGATAGCTGAAAACGCCTTCGGGATCGATCCGGCGCGAGGGGCGGGTCGGCAGGAAGGCTTCAAGGTCGTTCGTCCCCAGAAGCAGCTTGAACGACTGCAGGGCTTCGCGCTTGCCGACCGTGCTGCGCTGGACGCGGTCGAGGGCGTCGGGCCCAAAATGGATCGAACGGTCCGCAAGGTAGAGCGCCGAGGGCACGAAATGGGGACGTGAAGCGCCAGCAACCTGTCCAACGCGCAGCGGTCGCGCCCGCAATATCGCGTCGGGACCTGTGGCGGAACGCGGAACGGCCGCCGCCTTCGAAAAGGCGGTGCCGAAATCAACCGCGACAATCCAACCTCCTGGGCCGCTCAACCTTTGTCTCCCCGTTTCCGCACCTCTGCGCTGCGCGGGCCAACTGGCGTCGCGCACCTGGCCATTTCGGCGGCGGCATGTCGTTCCTGGCGCCTGCACGAGCATCGACAGCAGGCGCGGGTCGCGCACGCGTCGGCGACCCCTCAGCGCGTGTAATAGCCCTTGCCGGCATTGCCGTAATAAAGCGAATCGCTGAAGGAGAAGCTCTTGGTGACCGACACATCGGTGCGGTTCAGCACGATGCCCGCCACATGCCCCTTGGCGCGCCGCACTTCACGAAGCGCCGTTCTCACCGCCGACATGCGCGTCTTGTTCCACTGCGTAACAATCACGGTCGCGTCCGCCACCGCCGTCAGCCAGCGCGTTTCCGCGACTGCGAGAATCGGCGGGCAGTCCAGCACGATGAGATCAAACTCCGGCCTGACCTGATTGATCAGCTTGCGCACCGATTCCGGCCTGAACAGGGTATGGAGCTCGCCGGGGGCCTCGTTGATCGGCAGCACCAGGGCGGGCGTCAGCGGATCGGGCATCGCCACGGTCTTCCAGTCCACGCCATTGCGGATGACGTCGGTAAGCGAGAGAGACGGCTTGTCCGACAGGCCGGCGCTCAGCGACGGACGGCGTGCGTCGCAATCGATAATGAGGACGCGAAGGCCGCTCATGGCTGCGGCGCGGCCGAGCGAGAGCGAGAGCGTCGTCTTTCCTTCCGCCGCAACGGCCGACGTCACCGCGACGGCCATCCCCGGTCCCTTTTCGAAGTCCGAGAGCAGGGTCGCGCCAAGCACTCGCATGGATTCGGCGAACGCCGTCATCGGCTGGTTGACGAGATAATCCTCGGGGGTCCGTTCGTCGGGCGGCATGCGCCGCAACTGACGGCGCAGGATAAGCGGTACAGTAACAAGGGCCGTCGCCCCGAGCTTGCGGGTGATGTCCTCGGGGCGGACGATGCGATCGTTCAGGAAGGCCCGGACGATGGCCGCGAGCAGTCCGATGAACAGGCCCGCCGCGAAGGTGAACGCCATCCAGAGCTTGGGCGACGTGGTCGTCGGGGCGCTTGGCTCGAGCGCGCGGGACACGCCGCGTGCATCGACGACCTTGAGAGATTCCTGCTCGGCGATCTCCCGCGCCCGCAGCAGAAAATCCTGATAGACGGACGTGGACGCAAGCGCGTCGCGCTCCAGCTCGTTGAGCCGCACGATCGCCCGGTTGCCAGCAACGAGACTGCCCTCTAGCTGGGACAAACTACCTTCCAGCGACCGCAGGCGAATACGTGAAATCTCGACCTCATTGACCTGGCTGGCCTTGATGCGCCGGATTTCGGCCGTGATCTGATCGAGCACCTCGGCATGCTCGCGGCGGACCTGAAGTGTCGAGGGGTGCTTGTCGCCATAGCGGATCGACAGTTCGGCCTGCCGGCCCGCGATCTCGGACTCGCGGGCGCGAAGGGCCTGGATGCTGGGCGAATTCAAGGCGTCGGCGACCGCTTCCGTGTCGCCGTCGCTGTCGGTCACCTGCCGCAGCTGGCTCATGCGCGCCTGTTTCTCGGCCAGATCGGCGCGTGCGGTCAGAACCTCGCTCTGAAGCTGGAAAAACTGTTGTTCCGTGATGGTCGCGCCGTCAACAGACAGCAGCTTCATGTCGGCGCGATAGCGGGCGACCGCCGCCTCCTTGGTCTCGACTTCGCCGCGCAACTGCTCGACGCGCTGGGTCAACCAGTCGCTGGCGCGTTTCGAGGCGCCGAGCCGCTCGTCGATCTTTGAATTGAGATAGACATCGACCAGGCTGTTGGCGAACAGCACGGATGTATCGGGCGCACCGCTCCTGAAGCTGATCGCGATAACATTGCTGGTCTGCTGGCGCGTCGCCGAGAAGCGCTCCTGCAGCGCCTGGACGAGGTCCCTCATCTTGAGACTGTCGGGATCGGCGTCCTTAAAGGCCGCAGCGTCCGGAATGCCGAGCCGTTCGGCGACGAGATCCCCGCCCAGCTCGTTTATCAGCCGGCCCAGCATGTCGCTGGACACGAGAACCTCGATCTCGGACTGGATCAGCGCCGTATCCGGATTGAATGCCGGCGATGGGTTCTTGTTGACCTCCTCGCCTCGCGGGTTGCCCAGCGCGACGAGAGCCGTGGCGGAATAGACGGGGGGGCGGAATTGCAGATAGACTGCGCCGGCGACCATCACCATCGCAACGACCGCCAGAATGAAGAGACGCTGACTGAGAATGATTGACAGCAGGTCTTCGAACCCGAATCCAGCCTCATCCCGCACCGGCGCGGGCGGCTCCCCGGCGAAGTCGTCGATCACGAGAGTTCTAGGCAAGGCCTGGTTCATTGATGCGTCACTGCTTTCATCGACCGGCCTACCTGCCGTCTGATTCACAACATTCGCTCCACCATGGGCCATCCGCCGCCCGCAGGCGTCAGCCGACTGGAACCAGATGACAGGCGTGCTTACCGTCGCCCGATTAAGTTTCTGGGTCAAACCGAATGCAAAATCCGATCCATGAATACTCGGCTTGTCGCCTCTGGCGCGTATAGTCGATTCGAAACGACAGTTAATCCCTTCGCTGGCCTTGCCTTTCAGGCGAACTCTGTTCCGCCGCCGCACGCGACAGGCGAGTGAATTCAGCAGCCGCATTTCGAACGTCGGAAGGAAACTAAATTTGTACCGGCCCGAGACAAGGCCGACCGTGCGCAAATGCGGCGATCAAGGCCGCAGCGCAAGAAAATATGGCAGCCGTCAACTTTGCGCATAGGCCCTGCGCTTTGAAGATGCTATAAGTCGTACCGGGCCTGTTCATCATTGACCTGATTCAATCGTCACGTTGCTGTCGCTGCAAACAAGCTGCGCCGGGATCGGGCGTGCGTCATTCCGGCGCCCTGTCGAACGACGGTTTTGACCAGCACTGCTGGCGGCGCGGGCGACGCCTGAACCTTTTATGACTTTAAAGACTGGTTCCGAAGCAGGAATGAACTTTGCGAGGGACCACCTCTGCTGTCCCTTGATTTGGCAGATTACGCATTATTTAACGGTCTAAGAATAGCCGGCCGGACTCCCCTCACTCTAGTTGGTGGCTGAAGAAGCTGATGTCACAGAGCGCAGGCGCAGCGCGCGCAAAGCGTCTCGAAGCCGCTGGCTCCGCTCCGCCGCAAGCGGGGTCTTTCGTGCACGCAGGCGCCTTCAAGTCTCAGGCAATCGAGGGGTCTGGCCAGGTCAGCATCGATCCTGCGCATTCGGATCATCCCCTGTATCAGGACTGGACGTCGCGCGACTGGCCGGAGCAGGTTGTCGGCGGCCCTGCCAAGCGCGCGTTCGATTGCATCGTCGCGATGGTCTTGCTGATTTTTCTGGCGCCTGTCCTGGCGGTCATCGCCCTCACCATCTTCGTGCAGGACGGCGGCTCGCCCATATTCGCGCACTTGCGGGTCGGGGCGGGAGGGCGGCCGTTCCGCTGCTTCAAATTCCGCTCGATGGTGACGGATGGCGAGGCCCGTCTCGCCGCCCTGTTCGCGTCCAATCCCGCAGCACTCGATGAATGGTCCCGCACGAGAAAGCTCATGAATGACCCCCGGGTCACCCGGGTGGGACAGGTATTGCGCAAGCGCAGCCTCGACGAACTTCCGCAATTGCTGAACGTCCTGCGCGGCGACATGAGCCTTGTGGGACCCCGACCGATCGTCGCGGATGAACTGAACCGGTATGGGCTGGACAGGGTGCATTATCTGCGCGCCCGGCCTGGCCTGACGGGGCTGTGGCAGGTCAGCGGACGCTCTCTCACGACCTATGATCGCCGGGTCGCCCTGGACAAATCCTACGCGCTCAACTGGTCGCTGTCGGGAGACCTCGTCATTCTGGCGCGCACCATCCCCACCGTCCTGTTGCGACGAGGCGCGTTGTGAGCCCAGAGGTCAGGGGCGGCGACCCGCTGAAAGTCGCGATCATCCACTACTGGATGCTCAAGATGCGCGGCGGCGAGAAGGTGCTCCAGTCGCTGTGCGAGATGTATCCCCAGGCGGACATTTTCACCCATGTCTACTCACCCAAGGACATGTCCGCCGAAATCCGCAAGCACACGGTGAGGGAAACGTTCATCGGCAGGCTGCCGATGGCGAAGAAGCTTTACAAGTCCTACCTGCCACTGATGCCGATGGCGCTCGAGCAGCTCGACATGAGCGAGTACGATCTCATCATCTCGAGCGAATCCGGTCCGGCGAAGGGCGTGATCGCCCGTCCCGACGCCGTACATGTCTGTTACTGCCACTCGCCGATGCGATACCTATGGGATCAGTATCCGCAGTATCGCCGAACCGCCGGCGCCTTCAAGAAACTGGTGATGCCGTTCCTGATGGGCGGCCTTCGCCAGTGGGACGTCACCTCTGCGGCGCGGGTCGATCATTTCGTCGCCAACTCGAACGCCGTGGCCGCGCGCATCAACAAATACTGGCGCCGACCCTCCGAGGTGATCGCCCCGCCGGTCGATGTCGAACGCTTCTCGGCGCGCGAACCCCGGGAAGATTTCTTCCTGTTTGTCGGCGAACTGGTTCCCTACAAGCGCGCCGATCTGGCGATCCGAGCCTGCACACTGATGTCGCGCCGGCTGATCGTGATCGGGGATGGTCCGGAGATGGCATCCCTGCGCAGGATCGCCGGGCCGACGATTGAATTTCTCGGACGGGTTCCCTTCGACATCCTCGCCGAACATTATGCCCGATGCCGCGCTTTTCTCTTTCCGGCCGAGGAGGATTTCGGCATCGTTCCGGTCGAGGCCATGGCCTCGGGCGCGCCGGTCATCGCGTTCGCCCGGGGAGGATCCCGGGACTTCGTCGTCCCGGACCGGACGGGGCTGTTTTTCCACAAGCAGACCGTATCGGACATGGTGTCGGCCATCACCCGCTTCGAAGCCTGCCAGCACATTTTCGATCCGCTGAAGATCGCCGAACACGCAAGCGGTTTTCATGGCGACTTCTTCAAGCTGCGCATGCGCGCCGTGATCGACCGCCTGCTGGCCGGCGACGACAAGGGGCAAGTCCTGAACTCCGAGCCGCAGGACCGGGGCCCGGGCACGCCGGCGCCCCCGGGGACTGTCGGGCGACGCGACGACAGCCCCTTTTCCGCAATCCAGGCGGCTGGGTGAATCTCGCCTGACAGGCCGTAACCGCGCTGACGCGCCGAGGCGGGTCGCCGGGCGAGCGCAATCGAGATAGGTCCGCCCTCAAGCAACCTCCCGTCCCTGATCGAGACAAGGCAATGTGGGTCCAATCGGCGCCACACAGGGTATTTCGGGACTTAGGCGCCCGTCGGCTGTCCGGCCTCACGTGAAGGCATTTGCCGACAAGCTAATGTCTTTGCTTTTTACAACATTGAATTAGATCAGTTTATTCGGCTGCAATGAAATGCTGTTGAACGCAAGCTGATCCATGCCCGCACCTCTTGCAGCTGGGGGAAATCCACGTCCCGCGGCGGGACGTACCCAAAAAGACAAGTCGCATCGATGAAGACCTCGACAAGCATGTCCTTCCTAACGAGCACAAAGGTTGCCCCTGTCGACACCGTCGGCGTGCGCCAATTGGGCGGGAGCGTAGCCGCGCGACGACTGGGCGCGCTGGGTCCGCTGACGCCCGATGACCTGAGACTGCTGAACAGCATGAGGGGACGTAGCTTTGACCCCGGCGCCACCATCGAAGACCCGTCTGAGCCCAATGAAACCGGCTGGATGGTCCTTTCAGGCTGGTGCGCCCGAATGTCGTCGGGAGCCGCGACTCACAGGCAGATCACCACGATCCTCCTGCCGGGTGACGGCTTCGGCATCGGCGCAGCGCCGTGGGCGGGTGACCGGTTGCCGGTTTACGCTTTGTCGCCCTGCGTCCTGGTCGACGCCACCGTCCTCCGGCAGCTCGTCCGGCTGCGCTCGCCCGTTCACGCCAAGCTGATCGAGGCCTGCCGGAAGGCCGCCTGGCTGGAGCAGATCTATGCGCTCAACCAGATATCGAGGCTCGGAGGGCAGAATGCGTTCTGCCGGGTCGCCCATTTTCTGATGGAGCTTTATGTCAGGCTGGATCAGGTGGGCCTCGTGCGCGCCAACACGTTCGTGACGCCTCTCAAGCAACAGATACTTGCTGAAATTCTTGGTCTGAGCGGTGTGCATCTGAACCGGACGATGCGTCTGCTGAAGCACGAGGGACTTGTGTCGCTGAGCCGGGGCGCCATCCACATACCCGACCCGACGCGGCTGTCCGAGGTGGCCCAGTTCGACCGGGATGCGATGACGACCCCGCCGTGACGATTCGGCCGTGACGGCGGCGCCGGGCTCGCCTCTCGCACTCGCCTTCGGGCTGACTTGCACCGATCAAATGATATGGCGAACGAAGATAATTGCCAAAACGACGCGGTCGGCAGATCCACGCTGACCGGCGCCGACGTACCTCAACATCGGACAGGAGCAAGGCGTACTTGGCGCTTTCTTCAGTCGGGCGCCCAGAGGGGGATGTCCCGAGTTCTGTTGAACTTCGTCTGAGCGACGCTGCCTTGTTCTAGTTACGCGACCCTGGATGTCGGGGCAATGCCCGTTTCAGCCAAGT
>JAWXBJ010000107.1:0-15772 GCA_034439955.1 Alphaproteobacteria bacterium | reverse complement strand
CGAAAGCCGCGCCCACTCATCGGGCGTGAAAATCGTCTTGGGATCGATGCGGGCGACGGCTGGCATGGCGCGGACCATACCATGTTCGCGCCAAGGATCGAGATACCGTTAGGGCAAGGGCTTTGTGTGGTCCTTGCGAAAATGGGCTGTGCTTAAAGGCCAGGTGATCTACGGTGCCCGACGTGAATTCCCGGGAGGCGACGGCATGACGGTGATCTGCAGGGGTCTGGCGGCTTGCGTCGCGCTGGCGGCGCTCGCTGGATGCGGCGAGACGGCCACGCAGCCGGCGTCCGGAACGCCCGCAGTCGAGCCCCCGCCCGCCGCCTCGACGTTTCGTGCGGCGACCCCTGATCCGGCGCAGGGGGATGGGGGTGTCTCCGCGTTCTATGACCCGGTGGATGCGTCGCTGCCGGCGGCGGCGAAGGCGGGCGTCCTCATCCGAAGCGAGCCGCTGGAGGCGGACAAATCGCTGGCGCAGGCCGGGCGGGCCGAACGCATCCTCTATGTCTCGACCAACGGACTCGACGGGAAAACGCCCGTGGCGGTTTCGGGCGCGCTGTTTCTTCCCAGGGGCGATACCCCGCCGGGCGGCTGGCCGCTGATCGCCTGGGCGCATGGGACGGTGGGGATCGCCGATGTCTGCGCGCCGTCGTGGAACGCCCGCTCCGAACGCGACGCCCGATATCTGGGGCACTGGCTGGACCAGGGCTATGCGGTGGTGGCGTCCGACTATCAGGGCCTTGGGACGCCGGGCGGCCACCCCTATCTGGCGACACGTCCAGCAGCCTATTCTGTGCTGGATGCGATCCGCGCGGTGCAGGGCGGGGCGTTCGGCATTTCCGACAAGGTCGTTCTGGTCGGCCAAAGCCAGGGCGGCGGGGCAGCCTTCGGCACGGCGGGCTACGCCGCAAGTTATGCGCCGGAACTCGACATTCGCGGGACGGTGGCGACAGGCACGCCCTATTTCACGGCCACCACCTCACCCGCGACGCGAGACCCGGACGCGGTGAGCGGCGTCTTCGCGTATTCGCTGCTGATCCTTTATCTCAACCGGCAGGTCGATCCGGCGTTTCGCTTCGAGGATTATCTGAATGAGGCCGCCATGCCGACAATGCAGCTGGCGACCACGGCCTGCCTCGGTCCAATGTGGCAATCGGTCGAGGACAACAAGCTGAGCTTCAACACGACCTTCAAGCAGGACCCGACGCCCGTGACCCTCAAGAACTATGGGCTGATGGGCTACGAGACGTTGAAGGTGAAGGGCCCGGTGTTCATGGGAACCGGCGGCAAGGATGGCGACGTGCCGCCCGAGGGACAGACGCGCCTCGCGAAGGACGCCTGCGCCGCCGGCGCAGTGATCGAGCATCGCATCTATCCGGATCTGGATCACTCCGGGACGGTCAACGGGTCGCTGGCGGATTCGACGCCGTTCGTCGCCAAGGCGTTCGCGGGTGAGCGTGTCGAGGGGAATTGCGGGGGGTAGGGCTCTCCGCTTCGCGGTGGAGGACGGCGCCGGGGGTGAATGCTACGGTCTTGCATCCGGCCTCGCCGCGGTTAGGACGTAGCGACCCACGATTCGCTTCAGGACGATCCACATGACCGCGCAAACGCTGAAGGAGTTTCTGGAGGAGTCGGGGCAGCCGGTGGCGCTGCGCGTGCTGATCGAGGCGGTCTCGGATTCCTGCCGGTCGATCAGCGCCCTCGTGGCGCGCGGCGCGCTGGCCGACGTGCTGGGGGCGGCTGGCACGGGCAATGTGCAGGGCGAGGAGCAGAAGACGCTCGACGTGCTGTGCAATGACGAGATGATGACGATGGCGAAGGCCTGCGGGGTGGTTGCCGGCGCGGCGTCCGAGGAAGAAGAGCATCCGGCCCTGCTCACGGCTGGCGCGCCCTATCTGCTGCTGTTCGATCCGCTCGACGGGTCCTCGAACATCGACGTCAACGTGTCGATCGGGACGATATTCTCGGTGTTGCCCCGCCAAGGCGGGCCGGACGGCGATGGAGATGCCAGCTTTCTGCGGCCGGGCCGGGATCAGGTCGCGGCCGGCTATGCGATCTATGGCCCGCAGACGATGCTGGTGCTGACGCTGGGCGCGGGCGTCGCAGGGTTCACGCTCGATCCTCCGACAGGCCAGTGGTTGCTGACCTCCCCGGCAATGCGGATTCCGGCGACCACCGGGGAATTCGCAATCAACATGTCGAACATGCGCCACTGGGCCGATCCGGTGAGGGGGTATGTCGAGGCTTGCCTCGCTGGAGCGACGGGCGAACGCGGCAAGGACTTCAACATGCGCTGGATCGCCTGCATGGTGGCCGACGTGCACCGGGTACTGTCGCGCGGCGGCGTGTTTCTCTATCCCTGGGACAAGCGTGAGCCGAGCAAGCCAGGCAAGCTGCGACTGATGTACGAAGGCAATCCGATGAGTTTCCTGGTCGAGCAGGCCGGCGGTCGCGCGATCGACGGAACCCAGAACATTCTCGACATTCAGCCCTCGGCTCTGCACCAGCGCGTCTCTGTGATGCTGGGGTGCAGTGAGGAAGTCGACTTACTGGAGACCGCGCACCGCTGACCGATCGGGTTGCGCCAATTGGGTTGCGCCAGTGGAAGGCCTCGACGATCCCGGCGCGACTCTGACAAGTAGGCGGATGTTCGACGTCGCCCTGTCTCTCGTTCCCGTGTTCACGCTGATCGCGCTGGGCGTCGTTCTCAGGCGCGCGCGCCTCCTGCCGGCCGACGGGTGGACCGCGCTGGAGCGACTCACTTATTTCGTGCTGTTTCCGCCCCTTCTGTTCATGAGCATAGCGGGCGGGTCGTTCGCGGGCGGGGAGGCGCTGAAGCTGGGTCTTGCGATGGCGGCGACCGTCCTCACCATGGCCGCGCTGATGCTGGCCATACGGCCGCTCCTGCCGATCACTGGCGCGCAGTTTTCCAGCGTTTTCCAGGCGGGCATTCGCTGGAACGGGTATGTGGCGCTGGGCGTCATATCCGGGCTTCACGGAGAGGAGGGTGTGGCGCTGTCGGCCGTGGGCTTCGCGGTGCTGGTGCCGATCAACAACCTCCTCAGCGTGCTGGTGCTGAGCCGGTACGCCGGGACGAAGCCCGCGCCTTTCGGGCGGGTGGCCAGGTCAGTCGCGACCAACCCGTTGATCCTGGCGACGGTGGCGGCGAGCGTTTTCGTGGTGACCGGCGCCACGGCGCCGCCGACCGTGGCGGACACGCTCAACCTGCTGGGCGACGCCACTATTTCGCTGGGGCTGATATGCGTCGGCGCGGCGCTGGATTTTTCGTCGATGAAGTCCGCCAAGTTGGCGATCGGCGTCGGGAGCGCGCTGCGGCTGATCGCCATGCCGGCCGTTGCGGCGGGCATGTGCGCGGCGCTTGGCCTGGGCGGAACAGCTTTTTCGATCGCGCTGATATGCGTCGCGGCGCCGGTCGCGACTTCGGCCTACATTCTGGCGCGCCAGCTCGAAGGCGATGCCGTGCTGATGGCCAACATCATCACGCTGACGACCCTGCTGTCTCTGGTCACGATACCGGCGACGCTGCTGGCGGCGCAGGCGTTGCGGGGCTGACGGCCCCAGCCGGGCTAGAGGCAGATTGATCTAACCCTCGTCGCCTTCGGTGGCTTCGCGTTTCTGGCCGACCGCCTCGCCCGAGCGCGCTCCTGCGAGGATGCCGGGGAGGGCGTAATTGCCTTCGTGACAGGCGTATTCGTACACCCGCTCGTCATCGAGGTTGAGGCTCATCTCGCCCTTCCAGGGCTGGGTGTAAACGGACGGGTCATCCACAGCGAACTCGTAGAGGATCTGGTCCTTCGACCAGCGTGTAAAGCGTTCCGTGACCGTCCCGCCCTCGGTGACCAGCACGGGTGTCTTGCCGACCTGCGTCGGGTGGAAATTCCGCGTTTCGACGACAAGCGTGTCGCCCTCCCACCAGCCGACGCTGTCGCCCAGCCATTGCTTCACGACGGCGGGCTTGTGGCGTGCCGACGCCTTGTCGCGGGCGATGGGGACGATGCGCGCGTCGTGATTCATCTCGACCATAACCATGAGGTGGTCGGGGGTCTGCACGAACTGATAGTGGTTGTTATAGAGCACGTTCAGCATGGGAGGTCCGCCCGTGCCGCCAAATCCGATCAGGCAGCGCTCTCCCATCGGCCGGGTTTCCGGGCCGGCATAGCCGCCGGCGCCGAAGGTCGCGCGGATCTGGGCCTGCCTGGCGCGGCCATCGCCGTTCTCAACCCGCCAGCAAAGGCCCGCCAGGCGTTAATCCTGGCAAATTGGGCCCGGGGAGCGTCGGGCCGGGCAGCGTTGCACCGGAATGCTCCGGTCCTGTGGGGATTGCCGTCGGGCCTGATTCCGGTCGCGCGATCTGCGCCGGATCGGACGCGGCAGGTGTGGTCGCACGCTTTTTCCAGAAGAGTACGCGATCGCGTCCCTTGTGTCGGTCGAGCGGCGCGCCGATCAATGCGCCCACGAGCCGCATGGCCGGCGTGTGGTCGCATACGACCTTGAACATGATAAGCAAAGGGAGCGAGATCAGACCGCCAACCGGACCCCATATCCAGGTCCAGAAACTGACCGAGAGAACGATGGCGAGCGGATTGAGGGTCATTCGCCGTCCCATGATCATCGGCGTTAGCATGTTCGTTTCGACGAAGTTGAGGGCCATGTACGCCATTACGGGGAAGGCGGCTTCGATGAGCGTGTCGAATGTCGCGAGGCCCGCCAAACCCAGCAATCCCACCGTCACCGCCGGGCCGAGATAGGGGACAAAGTTGAGCAGCGCCGCGATGCCGCCCCACATGGCAGGCTCAGGCAGTCCAAGGCGCCAGACGGCGAGCCCGATCGCCGCGCCGAACGCGACATTGATGAGCGAGAAGGTGACGATGTAGCCCGAAACCCGCTGCTGGGTGTCACGGAAGGCCCGCGCCGTTCGCACGCGTCCGGGCAGGTTGAGCTGGAAGGCGATCATCTTGAGCCGGAACTCCTCCCGCGTCACGAGGAAGAAGTAGGTGAGGACGAAGATGAAGGTCGTCTGCACGGCGATGACCTGGGCCGAGGCTATCAGGGACTGGGTAAGTTCTGGGCCTTGCACGACAACGGTTCTCGCCGAAGAGGGAGCGGGCGGAACGAGCGACAGATCGTTCACCTCGTCGGACAGTTCGCGGACGGTTCGAAGAGGCTCCTGAAGTTTTTTGAACTGGCGCTCGGCCCGTTGCAGCGTCGCCGGCGCGTTCTCCAGCCATCGCGTGGCTGGGGCGGCGATGAGGGAGAACCCGATATAGAGGATGGCGCTGGCGATCACGAGCGCCAGGAAGGCCGCGATGGATCGAGGGAGCTTTATCCATTCCAGCCGCGAACAGATGGGGGCGAGGATGACGCTAAACACAAAGGCTGCAGCAATCGGCATCAGATAGGCGCGAGCGCTGTAAAGGGCGGCGCAGATCGCCAGGATGGAGAGAGCGGTCAGGCAGACGGCTGTCACGAGCGCCGGATTGCGCTCCACGAGGACGAACGCATCTCTGCTAACGGCAGCTGCCAGGGCCGACCTACGCCGTTCGCGCCGAACCATGAGTCATCCCCGCAATCGCACTTCAACGCATGACCGCGACGGCAAGTTCCCGACCTTTACGCGGGTTCAACAAATGCGCGCCGCCGGGCCGGCCGGAAAGCACGCACGCCCTATATGTTCACGCAGGGTTCAGCTTACAGTCTGGACGCTAGATCAGCCCTCGATTGATCCGGATCGGAGCGATCCCGATCCAATCGAAGAAAGTTGTTCTGGATCCATAGGTGTAGAGACTGATTCAGCGATCGACCTGATCCAGGTCGATCGCATCAGGCTCCAAGGCAAAAGGAGAATTGAACGTGAACCAACATATTGTGGCGGCGAGCGCCGCGCTCTTGTTTGCAGCATGCCAGTCAAATGCTCCTGCCGAGACGGCGGAAGCCGCTCCAGACGCCCGACAGGGCGCAGAGGTCCAGCAGGTGTGTTTCAATAGCCAGATTCGCAACTGGAGGATGGCTGACCGGGATTCGGTTATCATCGAAAAAGGCGTTAGGGATGAATACCGGCTCGAGCTGATCGGAACGTGCGAGCCAAATAACGCCTTTACGACGATCGGCCTCATCTCGCGCGGCGGCGGCTCGTGCCTGTCGCGGGGCGATACGCTGGTAACGGACGAACGCAGTATCGGCGGATCATGTTCGATCCGGCGCATCCATGAATGGAACAAGGACGCCCTCAAGGCTGCCGCGCCCGCTGCAAGCTGAGGTGTCCGGCGGCCTAAGCTGAAAGACGACAACGTCCGGAAAGAGATCCTTCCCGGACGTTCCATTTTTCGCAGACGGTTCGAGAGCGCAGCGCTACTGCCAGTAACGGGGCGCCTTGTAATAATCATAGACCTGGTCGCGCATGGCGTTGCCGTCCGCGCGGGTCAGTTCGTCGATGGCGTCCGCTGGCGCCGCCATCAACTGGTCCTTTGAAAAGCCGACGACATACCCGTCATGCTCTTTTTGATAGTCGAGCGTCGACCAGGGCAGCGGATGAAACTTCTCGTTCATGCCCAGGAATCCGCCAAACCCGACCACGGCGAACATGATGTTGTTACTGGTCTTGTCGAGAACCACGTCCTCGATCTTGCCGATCTTCTCGCCTCCAGCATTGTAAACACTGGTGCCGATGACCCGCGAGGCGCGTATCGCGCTTGTGTGACCCGTTGCCGTGCCCATGACGAAACCTTTCTTGAAAGCGTTTGGATGCGGTACGAACGCCGCTCCAGAGGGCAGGTTGCAACCAGACGCGAAACTATCGGCCAGGGTCTGCTTCAAGAAAGGCGCGAGCCTCGATGATCGTGAAACTGGCGGCGACCTTGCGGTCCTTCGCGGCTTACGCGCACAGCGAAGGCGCGGCGCTCGGCGCGTTGCTGGCCGTCACCGCCGGAGGGCTCGCTTTTGTCGCCATCGCCGACACCATCATGGCGCCCGATGGCGAGCGCTTCGACACCAGCGTGCTGGAAGCGCTGCATCCGGGCCCGGACACAACCGACCCGATTGGTCCGGACTGGCTCGACCACGCCATGCTGGATCTCACATCCCTGGGCAGCGTCGCCGTCCTCGCAACGGTAGCGCTCATCATCGTCGGCTATCTGGTCTTCCAGAAACAGCGCCTGCAGGCGGCGTCTCTCCTGCTGGCGCTGGCTGGGGGTCTCATGCTGAGCGAGACGATGAAGCAGGTCTTCGAACGGTCGCGGCCGCCGGAGGCCTACCGGGTGGCGGAAGTGCTGAACGCCAGCTTTCCAAGCGGACACGCCCTCCTGTCCGCGGTGTTCTACCTGACCATTGGCGCAATGCTGGCCCGCGCCATGAAGCGGCGAGAGCTCAAGGTGTATGTGATTGGCGTTGCGATCGCGCTGACGCTGATCGTCGGAATGACAAGGGTCTTTCTGGGCGTCCACTGGGCCAGCGACGTGCTGGCCGGCTGGTGTCTAGGTGCGGCGTGGGCGACGGCCTGCTGGCTGATGGAGCGGACGGTGGTGCGCATGTTGCGCAGGGCCGCCCCGAAGGAGCCCGATCCCGAGAGCGGCTCCCTGATCGCGCCGCAAGGTCAGGAATAGGTGCGGTCGGTCCACCACGGGAAATATCCGGGCATGTCGGTCGTCACCTTGTCGGAATAGACGGGTTGGCGTTTCTGCAGGAAGGACATCACGCCTTCCCTGACGTCGGCGGATCGTCCGCGCGCATATATCCCGCGACTGTCGATCTTGTGGGCTTCCATGGGATGATCGGCCCCCAGCATGCGCCACAGCATCTGCCGTGACAGCGCGACAGACACGGGGGACGTGTTGTCGGCGATCTCGCGCGCCAAAGCCCGCGCCGCGCCAAGGAGGTCCTCCGGTTTCACGACCTGCGAAACGAGACCGCGCGCGAGGGCCTCGGGCGCGTCGAAGACCCGTCCCGTGAAACACCATTCAGCGGCCGTCGCGATGCCGACGACGCGTGGCAGAAACCAACTTGAACAGGCTTCGGGGACGATGCCCCTGCGGGTGAAGACGAAGCCGAACCTCGCAGTGTCCGATGCGATGCGGATATCCATCGGCAGCTGCATGGTGCCGCCGACGCCGACCGCCGGTCCGTTGACGGCGGCGATGACAGGCTTGAGACAGTCGAAAATCTTCAGCGACACCTGTCCGCCGCCGTCACGAATGGCCGGGTTTGACCAGTCGATTTGCCCGCCGCGATCCACGCCCTGGCGGTCGGGGCGGTCGTCGCGCGCTTCGTAGTCAAACGTCTTTGCGCCTGCCGAAAGATCAGCGCCGGCGCAGAAGGCCCGGCCGGCGCCGGTGACGATGACGCAACGCACTCCGTCGTCCCTGTTGACGCGGTCGAACGCCTCGATCAGCTCGAACTGCATCACGCCGGTGAATGCATTCAGCTTCTCCGGCCGGTTGAGGGTGATGGTGGCGATCCCGTCATCGACGGCGTAGAGAATCTGTTCGAAGGCCTTCGCGGTTTCGAGCGCTGCGGACATATTTTCTAGCCCTCCCTGAAGAGCGAGGACGAGCGTTCGCTGACCTTCGCCAATGCCCGGTCGAACAACAGATCGAGTAATTGGTCGCCCGACTTTCCTTTGACGTCCACGCTGGTCGCAAGATTGTGGTCGCGCAGGATGCGTTTCACCTCAGCGGCCTTCATGGCGCCGAAGACCGAGTAGAAGCGGGTCCTGCCGTCGGCCGCCAGCGCGTAGGGATTGGCGGTCTCGGCCTTCACCTCGTTCTCGAAAACCACATTGCCGCCAAGCGCCTTGACCAGGCGGGCGGCAAGCTTCGGGTTGGCGCGGACTTCGGCGCGCAACTCGTCGAAGAAGCGGTCGATGTACTCGACCGGTGTCAGTCCCTGATCTTCCGCCATGTCGTGCCTGTACGCTGGCTCATGAAATCGGTGAAGCGCTCCGCGAGCCGGCGGACGTCGCCTTTGACGGGGCCGTATTTGCCCCGGAACGTGTCGTAGCTGTCGAGCGCCGCGCGATCCATCGCCTTGAGAACGTGGACGGACTCCGGAATGGTCGGTCCGAACCAGCGGTCCTTCAGGTAGATGTCGCGCAGCTCGCTGACCACCTGGCGAGCATAGCTGGTGTCGCGGAAACGGGTGATGAGAATGAAGTTCCGACTGGGCAGATCCGGCGCGATGTTCTTTCCGACCCATTCGGAAAACTGTTTCGTGCCCCAAGTCGATACCGAGTCCGCGATCGTAGGCGTGAGGAAGGTGTCGCTCAGCGACAGCCCGGCTCGCGCCAGAGGAGACAGGTTGGGCGGGCAGTCAAAGATAATGATGTCGTAGAGGAATTCGAGTGGTGCGAAGGCGGTGCGAAAATAGGCCGTCAGGGCGTTGGATAGGGTGGTTGGCGTGCCGGCGCGGGAGTACCATTCCTCCTCTAGTCCCAGTTCCCTGAGTCGAAGCTGGGGATGCGCGGGCAGGATTGAAATCCAGCCCTGTCGCTCATCCTGTTCCTCCGCCACCCGCAGCTCCTCCAGGGTGACGGCGTTAGGCATGATGAAGGGGCTGGCGGCGGCGGGACGGCCCGCCACGAACTCGGCGAGCAGGTGGTGTGTTCCCTTGCCCTGGTCGGAAGCGGCCTGGACACCGCGCTCCGTCAGCAGCATCTGGCTGGAGTTGGCCTGAGGGTCGAGGTCGATGACCAGCACGGTCATGCCGTAGAAATAGGCGAGACCGTCCGCCAGCATGACGGTGGTGGTCGATTTGCCGACCCCGCCCTTGAGGTTCGCAATGGCCGCCGTCATCGCCGTCATCCTCATCTCCCTTTTGAGTTCAGACGTCCGGCGCCGATTGACATGCGATCACCTGCTGATGTCGCATTGATGCGCGCGTTGCAAGTCGCCGCCGCTACCGGGCGTGAGGCTGACGCAGGGTCAAATGCGGCGGTGTGATTTGCGCTGCAGGACGGAGGCCACGACGCAGTGCAGGGCCGTTTTTCCCCTTCGCTCGCCGGACATGGCGTCCAGATTGCTTTGCGATAAGAGTCGAAGTCGGCGACCCGCTTCGGGGCGCGGTGTGTGGGGATTGGCGTTGAACTTCGGATTTTCGCGCATCCGGGATGTCGCCGCCAATCTCTGGCGGCGGGCGCGCGCGATCCGGTTGCAGGGGTTCCTGAACATCGAGCCACGCGCGGTTCGGCAGGAGACCAATGGGTCAACCCCGCGCGGGTATCTAGCTCAGGCTCCGGCCGGCCGGCGCATCTACGCCATCGGCGATGTCCACGGCCGCGCTGACCTGTTGATCCGGCTGCTCGTGGAACTCAACGAAGACGTCAAGCAGGGTGGATTTGAAGGCCGCCCCATCCTCGTCCTGCTGGGCGACTACGTTGACCGGGGGTTTCAATCCAGGGAGGTCATCGACGCTTTACTTGGACCCCTGGTGTCCCCGTTCGAGACACATTTCCTGAAAGGGAACCATGAAGCGGCGATGCTTCAGTTTCTTGACAACCCGGCGGTCGGGCCTCGCTGGGGGGAGTTCGGCGGCATCGAGACGCTGGTGTCCTATGGGGTGAGGCCGCCGCGCTCGCGCACAAGCATAGAGGAATGGACGCGGGCCTGCGCCGATCTGCGCAAGGCGCTGCCCGCCGATCACCACGACTTTCTTTCCGGTCTCGACCTCAGCGTGCGGATTGGCGATTATGTGTTCGTGCATGCGGGTGTGAGGCCCGGCGTCGCCCTCGAACAGCAGACCGAGCAGGACCTGCTCTGGATCAGGGAGGAATTCCTGCAGGATCGCCGCCAGCTCGGGGCCGTGATCGTGCATGGACACACACCGGCGCAACGCCCCTACAAGGATTCACGCAGGGTCGGCATTGACACGGGCGCTTATCTGAGCGGGCGTCTGACGGCCGCGCGTTTCGAACGGGACCGGGTGGAATTCCTGATGACGGGGCCGTGGCTTGAGTCCGCAGCGTCCGGACTGTGAAAAGGTGGAGGCGGTGATGAAAGTTCTCAAGGCGATGGTCTTGGCGGTGGCGGGCATGGGATTGGCCGCAATCGCCGGCTGTTCATCGACTGCCGCGCCCGACGCCGTGTCCCAGGCCGCCGCCGTTACCGATGCGCAGGGGACCGCGACGGGACTGGCGGAGTACAGGCTCGACTCCGGCGATCAGCTCAAGATCACGGTTTTCAATGAGGACAACCTTTCAGGAACATTCGTGGTGGACGGGCAGGGGGTCATTTCGATGTCCCTCATCGGCGAAATCAGCGCCAAGAACCTCACCCTGCGCGAACTGCAGAGGTTGGTCGAAACCAGGCTGAAGGACGGGTTCGTGCGCGATCCGCAGGTCAGCGCCGAGGTGATGAATTACCGGCCCTATTACATCCTGGGGGAGGTTCAGAAGCCGGGGGAATACCCCTACACATCGGGACTGACGGTGATGAACGCGATCGCCAGCGCGGGCGATTTCTCCTACCGAGCCGACAAGCGCCGGGTGTTCATCAAGAGCACGGACGGATCGTTCGAAAGAGAAGTCGCGCTGACCCCGTCAACCGTGGTGCGGCCGGGAGACACGATCCGGATTCGGGAGCGGCTTTTCTAGGGGCCTCGGCCACTCGCGGATAGGGCGCAGCGTCGGGCAGCTTGCCTGTCTCCAGGCGAATTGGCTTGACCAGGAGGCAAGGCTTTGCGCCTCAATTGCGTCATGGGGACCAGTGGCTGGTTCAAACTTCGCGGCGGCCCCGATCTTGCTCGGATGGGCGTTCGTACCGTTCGCCGAGCGCCAGAACGCCCGGCCATGAAAGGTAAATTGACATGAAAACCGGTTTCTCGACGTTGGCGCTGAGCCTGGCGTTGTGGGGAGTGGCGGCGCCCTCCGCGCTGGCGCAGCAATCCGGCAATTCCTTTTTCCGGTCCCGGCACGTCGCAGTCACCGAGCGGCCGCAGCCTGCTTTCGATCCAGAAACCGTCCGCGTCGGATCGCTTGACGTCAATTCCAGCCTCGGTCTTGGCGCCCGTTACAGCGACAACATCTACGCCCAGGAAAACGGGGCGGTCGGGGACACGGTGCTGACCGTTGCGCCTCAGCTGACGGCAAATACCAATTGGTCGGTTCATGCGCTGTCCGCAGGCTTATCGGCGGAGCATCGCAGCTATGTCGAACAGGATACCGAGACCGCCACGGACTCCAGCGCCTTTGTCGGAGGGCGGCTGGACGTGACGCGAGACTTCTCGTTTGGCGGAACTGTCACCGGCGGCCGCTTCACGGAGCAGCGCAATGCGCCGGCTTCGCAGAGCAACGCGGCCGAGCCAACCGAGTATGCGATTTTCGGAGCGGAAGTCTCGGCTGATTTCCAGCGCGACCGGATCGCGGTCGTGGCGCGCCTCGGTCAGTCGCAGAACGATTTCGACGATGTCGCGGCCTTTCGAGACCCCACCGCGCCGACCGTGCCGGTCCCACGGCTGGACCAGGATTTCCGCGACCATACCCAGACCTACATCAATGGCCGCGCCTCTTACGCCACCTCGCCGGATCTTGCCGTCTTCGTGCAGGGCGACGTTACGGAGATTGATTTTGACGATCGCGGCTCGGTCGCCAACCCGGACCGTGACGCAACGCGCACCAATGTCCAGGCTGGCGTCGATTTCGAGTTCGGGGCGCCGTTCCGGGGCGACATAGCCGTCGGCTACATCCAGGAAGAGAAGAAATCGCGCGTCAACGCCGACGGGCTTTCGGTGAACGCCACCCTGAAATGGTTTCCGACCCAGCTGACCACCGTGACCTTCAGTGGCCTTCGGTCCATCTATGACCCGGGTCTCGCCCAGTCCGCGACGGTTACCAACACGTCGCTCTCCGTTCGCGGCGACCATGAGTTGCTGCGCAATGTGCTCCTTTTCTGGGAAGCGCGGGGAACCCAGGACGAATTCCAGGACATCGACCGTCAGGACGATCGCTTCGACTTTTCGGCCGGCGTCGGCTACAAGCTCAATCGCAATGCCCGGATTGAGGCCGCCTTTACGCGCCGCAGTCAGGATTCCAGCGGCGTCAACAGGGATCGCTCATTCGACGAGAACATCATCGGCGTCACTCTGAGGCTTTACCCCTAGCAAAACCTTCGATCGACCGTTTCAGGTCGATCCAGGCGGGCTCCCGATTTCGCCGGCTGCGGCCATCGCGGCGAAACCTGCCGCAAGGTCCGCCCGAAGGTCGACGGGGTCTTCCAGGCCAATGCTCAGCCGAAGCAGGGGACCGCCCAGATCCACCGTGCCGACGGTGCGCTGGAGCTGGGGGTCGCAGTGGATGGCGAGGCTTTCAAAGCCGCCATACGAGAATCCCAGTCCGAAGAGCTTCAGCGCGTTCAGAAAGGCATGCACGCCTTCGCGCGGAACCGGATTGAGTACGACGCCAAACAGGCCGGCCGCACCGGTGAAGTCCCGCTTCCAGATGGCGTGATGCGGGCTGGTCTCAAGGCCCGGGTGCAGGACGCGTCTCACTTCGGGCCGCCCCGCGAGCCAGCGGGCGATTTCAAATCCCGACGCCTGGTGCCGGTCGAGCCGTGTCGTCAGCGACCGAAGTCCGCGCAGGACGAGGTAGGCGTCGTCAGCCGTGACCGAAAGCCCGAGGTCGGCGATAGTTTCCATCATGCGCGCGCCCAGTCCGGCATTGCGGGTGACGATGGCGCCGGACAGCAGATCGGCGCATCCGCCGACGTATTTGCTGGTCGATTGAACCGAGATATCGACACCGAGGTCGAGCGGGCGGTGGAAGACACCCGCAGCCCAGGTATTGTCCATGATTGTAGGCACCCCAGCCGCCCTCGCGACGGCCGCGATCGCGGGCGTGTCGGAAATCTCGAACGTCATCGACCCGGGGCTTTCAAGAAACACCAGCACGGTCTCGGGCCTGAGCAAATCCTGAATGCCGGGTCCGATGTCCGGGGTAAAATACTCGACCTCGCAATTCCAGCGGCTCAGCATCCGGCTGCAGAACCGCCGCGTCGGCCCGTAGACGGCGTCCGTCACCAGCATGTGCGCGTTGGGCGACGCCAGAGCGAGAACAGGCACGGTGCAGGCAAGCAGCCCGGAACTGACGACGGCGCACCAGGACGCGTCCTCGATCTCGCGCAGCGCCAGCTTGAGCGCCTCGTGCGTCCCCGCGCCATGGCGGCCATAGGTCCATGCGCCAGGCGCGTAGAGGTCCGCAGCCTTCTCCACAAGCACGGTCGAGACGCGCTGGACCTGCGGGTTGACGCCGCCTCCGGTGAAGCGGCGGTCGCGGCCCGCGTGGGCAAGACGAGTGCCGAGGCGCTGGAGGTCGTCGCTCATGGCGTCAGATCAACCCGCCTCAATTGGAGCATCCTTCGATCAAACTGGATCGTTTGACCCAAGAAAGATGCTCTATCTCAAACGTTTAGAGCAACCTTAGTCCGATTGGACCCAGTTTGCCTCAGGCGGTCGCGATCGGCGCGCCCGTGTCCGGCGCCCCCCATTCGCACCAGGATGCGTCGTAGACGGCCGCCATCTCGTTCCCGGCGATGGCCTCCGCCAGCGCCAGGATAGCTGCGGTGACACCGGATCCGCACGTGTTGACGATGGGTTTGGCCAGGTTGACCCCTGCATTTCCGAAGATTGCGGCGATCGCCTCGGGTGATTTGAACCGTCCGTCTTCCTGCAGGAGAGTCGTGTACGGCACGTTGAGCGCTCCAGGGATGTGGCCACGGGCAAGGCCGGCGCGAGGTTCATCGACTTCGCCCCTGAACCGCGCTGCGGCCCGCGCGTCCACGATCTGCAGCGCGCCGGTCGATTGCGCCTGTTTCATCTGATCGAGATTGCGGACAAGGCCGCCGCGAAAGCGCGCCGTGAAATGCCGGTCGGCGGATGCAGTGGGGGGAAGATCCTCGACCGGGCCGCCGGCGGCTTTCCAGGCGGCGAATCCTCCGTCGAGCACCGCGACATCGCCATGGCCCATGGCGCGGAACATCCACCAGGCCCGGGCGGACGCCAGGTATGCATTCTGGTCGTAGCAAACGATCCGATGCCCGTCGCCAAGACCCAGACGCCGAACGCGGGAGGCGAATTGCTCTGGCGGGGGCATCATGTGGGGGTAGGGGCTGCCGAGGTCCGCGATGAGGTCGATGTCGAAGAAGCGGGCGCCTGGTATGTGATGGGCGTCGTAGGCCAGTCTGCCGGTTTGGGCCACTCCCGGCTTGAAGGTGCTGGCGTAAGTCGCGTCCAGCACCCTAACGTCGGGCGCGCCGATGTGCGATTTCAGCCACTGAGCCGTGACGAGAGGCATTTCCGGCGTGAACGTCGCAGCCATCGCTGTGTGGTCCTTTCGACGCTTGGCCGGTGCGCCAGAGCATCCTTCGATCAGACTGATCAGTTTGACCGAATAAAGATGCTCTGTCTCAAAAGTTCAGGGCAAATTGTCTGCGTCCAGGCGGACAAGAGGTCGCTCTGGCGCTGCGCGTTCCCAATCACCTAGATCAGCCCGCTGTCCAATTGGAATCAATCGAGGGCGACAAGTTAATCCAGACGTCGCTTCCGCCCAAGCCGGCCCTAAGGGGCAAGGCGAACGGGGAGCCGGGCGCGCGTCGCGCCATCAAGACTCAAGCTGGACGGTCAGACATTTCAGCTTTGTGATTGTGCAGTGCAGCAATTCTGTCCGAGAGTGGGACGGACAGACGGTTAATGGCGGGCTCGGCTCCTCTCAAAGGCGCTCGCGCGCGTGGTGAATCGGGTTGTTGGGCGGCGGAATCTCCGATCATACCGTCGT
>JAWXBJ010000106.1:0-5197 GCA_034439955.1 Alphaproteobacteria bacterium | reverse complement strand
GTGAACACGCGATACGACAAGACAGATTCAAGCTATGCAGCAACCTGGAACATCGCCGCCACCATCATCGCCTTGCGGTAATTGTCCACAGAGCCTAGATCGACCCGCGTCTGACCGGCATGGCTTGCAAAGCGCCTTTGCGCGGGTCTTCAGGTGAGCTACCTAACCGCCTCACGCAGCCCTAGCCGGCAAGCGGGCGTGGCGGAATTGGCAGACGCGCCAGACTCAAAATCTGGTTTCCTAGGAAGTGTCGGTTCGACCCCGACCGCCCGCACCACTTCTACTTTGCTCCTAAGGTTAATGCCGAGGGCTTCTTGTCTACTCGTGCGCGCGCCGGTTGCTGAATGCGCAGGCTTTCGCGCTTCGGCAGTAGAAGGCAGACTGTGCGTGCGACTTTTCAGTCGAGGAAGGCGATGATGCGCGTTTCTGATGTCTCGCCAGTCGTGGCGTTCGACTCGACCACGCGGCTCATCGAGCCCGTGCCCGGCGCAATACTGGCAGTCTCTGGCGCTTCGGCCGTAAGGAAAGTCAGTAAAGCGGCAAGAGAAGCTCCCCCTAGTAAAATAGCGTTCATTGGCTGGCTCCAGACTGGCGAACTATCTGCTGGCAGCTCGCATTGAGGTCCAGCGCACGCTAAGTAAATCCTTGATCGACGAGAGGGTTCCGGGGTTCTCCCAGTTCATGCGGTCAGCCTGTCCCCGCATCCAGCCAGTTCATGCAGCCAGCCAATTTACGCGGCGAGAAGGTCGCGCGTGACGCGCTCGCCGGCATCGACGGCGCCGTTCATGAAACCATAGCCATCCACGCTGGTGTGTTCGCCCGCGAACTGGAGGACGCCGCCAAACGCGGAGGAAGCCGCGTGCTCGAAAAGCCCTGTGTACTGTCCGACCCGGGCGGCGGAGTAACTGCCGAGCGTGTGCGGATGCCGCGGCCAGAAAAAGCTGGCGCGCGTATCGGGTGTCAGGGCCGCCGCGAGTTTGGGAGCGAGCGCGCGAAGCCCTGATTCGAGAGTCGCCAAGGCCTCGGCTTCTTCGCCTTTGGCCGCCTCGTCAGAGAGGAAATTGGTGATGACGCCGCCGGCGCCTTCCTGGGCGACACTGGTGTCCCAGATCTGCTGGAAACCCCGGTCGGAATAGATCGAGCCGGTGAGGGGCGCATTGAGATCGAGGATTGCAGCGTCGCGCCAGGGGCGGGAATTCGTCGCCACCATCAGCTTGGCGTTGGCTCCATAACCCAGCTCGTTGATGGCGCGCATCTTGTCGGCCGACAGCCCGAGCCCTCCGACGCCATCAATGGTCCTGAGGCGGGTGAAGGGCAGGGCCAGCACGACGCGGCTCGCCTCGGCGACGATGGGGCCTTCCGGGGACCTGAATTCCAGAGTGAAGCCCTCGCCGTCGCGGCTGATTCGAGCCAGCTCGTGGCGGAGGAAGATCCTGGCCGCTCGGGCGAGATCAGGCGCGGCGAGACGCGCCGTGAGCGTTTCGGGAAGAGTCGCGGAGCCGCCGGCAATGCGGTGCGCCTCGTCGCTCTCGCCGAAAACGGAAAACGGCGCGCCTGCATCAGTGGCGATGTAATCGACGAGGTTGAGCGAGGATTGCTGATTTGTGGGGAGCCCGAACTCGCCCTGATAGGCGCTGTCGAGGAAATCGATCACCCAGTCATCGGCCGAGCCGCGCAGGCTGGCGAGATATTGGGACAGCGGGAGGGCGTCCAGTTCCAGCGCGCGGGCGGTCCAGGCGCCGTCAGCATCGAGCAACGCCTGCTGGTCGAAGGCGATGCGGGTGGCAATGGGCAGGAATGCGCCTGTCCCTGACTGCGGGTCGATCAGGTCGCCGACCGTGTGCGTCTGGCCGCGGAAATCGTAGACATCCGAGGCCATGTCGCCCTCAGGACGGAGTCGCTGGAGGGGAAGACCAAGTTCGCCGCAAAGGCCAATCAGGGCCGCATGATTGGAATCAACAAGTTCGCCGCCGAGTTCACAGAACAGACCTTCGGCGGTGAAATCGCGCTGGGTGAACATCCGGCCCCCGGTGCGGCCGCTGGACTCATAGATCGTGGACGCGACGCCGGCCAACGCCAGCCGCCAGGCGACGACGAGGCCCGAGGTCCCACCGCCGACGATCGCGACGGGCCGGGTATCGGGGGCGACTGACGTGGAAGGGGCGCGGGGTCCGCAGGCCGCAGCGCTCGCCCCCAGCATCACAAGCGCGGCGCGGCGGCTGATGGCGCGAGCGGCTGGCGGAGCATCCGGCAGGGAGATACGGGCGCGGACAAGGGCGCGGCGGGCCAGGGCGAACAGGCGCGTGCGTGACATGAGCCCCCCCGAGGTCTTCGCCCCGGAATGGGACGCACTTCATGGATCACAAGAGATCGCCGAAAACAGAAAGGGCCGCAAGGCGATCCGCCCGCGGCCCATCCCGTCAGATTGAGCGGGGCATTGACCCCGGCTATCGTGCCTTATCGAATCGGACGGCGATCGAAGGTTGCTCCAGACGCCAGATCCATCGACAGGGTGCAACGCCCCCGGCTCATCGTGACTGACATCGGATCACCTCCTTTCGCTAAGTTGATACTGGGGGAGAGTGTGGGGACCATCGACCCGCTTCGCAAGGGGAAAAACGCGCAGCAGTGCTTTCAGTCAGGGCGCCCACGCGCGATCGGGGGCGGGGCAGGCGGAAGCGGCGGCGCCGGGACGTCAGCGCCGGAATCGGACGCCGCCACAGGGACGACCCTTACGACCAGTTCCGACATCGCGTCCACGAGCACAAAACGGCCGTCAATGCGAGCATAGTACTGGCCGGGCGGGGCTGGCGGCAGGGCGTGGCGGACGGGGTCGGCCACCACCAGCACGCTGGCGCGGGAGATGCGCCGGTTCGGCAGGGAGGCGACCGCGATGTCTCGTTGGCGAGCCGTCAAGGCGCGCGCCTGCTCGCCTTCGAGGCGGACCGAGTTCATCTCGCGGCCGATTTCCAGGTCGCGCAGCGCGGACCGGGCTGGCGAGATAGGCGCATTTGGGGTGATGCGAAGGTCGCGTGCGGTCGCCCGTTTCTGTTCAAGGGTGTCGAGCCGGTCCCGTTCAACGGAAAGCTGTTGCTGTTCCAGTCCCTCGAACCTCGGCGCCACGAATTCCTGGGCGCTGGACGCGGCGACCAGAAGTCCCGCAAGAGCCGGAAAGAGAAGCAGGCTTCGGTCCATGCGGGCGAGTTCCTGAACAATAAACGACAATGCTAGATGCTGACGAGAGATTTGGTGATGCGGGCAGTCGCCAGCAAGCGCTCGCCGCAGGTCGCACGGGCGTCAAGGAAGCACAGTGTGCGGCCGCGACGGACAATACCAGCGTCGACATCGACCCTCTCGCCTGACCGAGCCGTCCGCATCACGGATACGTGCAGGTCGTGGGTGACCGCGCCCTCAGTATCGGAAAGGGTCGTCATCAGCGCGGCATAGGCGGCGAGATCGCACACGGTGTAGATGAAGCCTGCGTGAAGCCCGCCCGAAGGGGTCAACATTGCGTCTGTCACCACGAACGTGAATCGGGCCGCGCCTTCGCGCGCATCGACGCAATCGACCCCGATGAACCGGTGAAGTGCGAAAGCCATCAGCGGCGGGAAATGCGGATGGTTGGGCGTCATTGTTTTTGTATCGTCCCGCTTCCTGCCAAAAGGGGCTCAGCCAAGACGCGGCCTGCATCCTGTCAGGAGCAGATCGTGTACGCGCCCATGTCGAGGTGGAAGTGGTCGGCGTGGAGGGCGTTGTAATCCGGGCTGAGTGTCGCTGAAAAGAGACCGCAGGCGCCATCGCGGATGTCGCGGAGGAAATCGCCCTCCGGCCCCGTAGCGTAGAAATCGGCCTTGACCGTGATACGGCGACCGTCGGCCAGGCGGAAACCCGAGATGTCGATGGCGTCGCCGGTCGAATGATTGCTCCACCTTCCGGTCCGGGCGCCATTCACGCGCCGGCATGAGTAGGCGCCGAACGTCTCGATGCGTTCAACTTCAGCGCCGAGAAAACGTTCCGCCGCCGGTCGAACGACATGGCGCTCCCACATGTAAAGGGTCGCTGCGGCCCGGCAGGACATGGACAGCGTTGCAGAGTAGGGCGTCATGGACCGGTCGAGCGTGAGGGCGTTGTCGATCCGGCACCCGCCATCCTCGTTTTGCCGCACGATGCTGGTGAAGACACACCGGCGCTGTCGAGCGCATAGAGGCACTGCACGGGCTGCTGGCTGAGACGATCAAGTTTGAGGCCAGTCGCCAGACCCGGTTCGAGTGTGAGATCGAGCGGTTTGAACGGATTGTCCTGCGGCGGGGTGAAGCGGTCGAAAGCGAGCCATGCGAACCAGAGCATGGCTGCGGACACCACGAACATGGCGACAAGTCTGAGAAGGGCGGCTGAGCGGGCGACAGGCGAGGGCATGTCAGATGAACGCGCGGCCGTCCCGGGAGGCGCCAAACCGGCGCTGGCGGCGCAGACGCGAATTGTCGTAAGTTCGACCAACCTGCGTCCGCCTGGACGCATACAGATTGCTCGAGTCGGCGGACCGCCGGGCTCAAGAGCGGACGAGGGAGAGACATACTATGGCGCCACTCCATCCGGGCCGGCTTCTTGCTGGCGCCGCTGCAAGCATCGCGCTGGCGGCGTGCGCGTCCACTGCGCAGCCGCGCACCGAGATCGCCGGTTCGCCTTGCTTTGCGCCGCCGCGATACGAATGTCCGGACGCCATAAATTGTCCGGCGGACGCGCGCGTGTTTCTCGGTGCTTCCACGGAGACGAAGAGCGGGCGGAAGTTTTTCCTCGACTATCCCTGCGACATCAAGCCTGGCGAGAAGGTGGCGTTCATTCTCAACCTGCACGGCGCCGGTTCGATTGGAAGCTGGCAACGCTTGTATTTTCCGGCCGTGGACCAGAAGGACACGTATCGGCTGGTGGTGGCGACGCCAACGGCCCTGACGGATCAGCCGACTCGGCGATGGACGCCAGAGGCGGATGACGAATACCTGCATGGAATTGTCGATCAGGTGATCTCTGAATTCGGGCGCGAGAACATCGAGACGTTCTGGCTGGCGGGGCACAGTCAGGGCGGGATGACGTCCCGGCGGATTGTCTGCTCGGATTACTTCCGCGACAAGGTGGACGGCTTCCTGTCGCTGTCGGGAGGCCGGGTGGGAACTCCGCCTCGTGCGCCCGTCGCCGGCGC
>JAWXBJ010000105.1:0-20410 GCA_034439955.1 Alphaproteobacteria bacterium | reverse complement strand
GTATCGACGGTGATCCGCGTCGCGTCCCCCGGCCGGTCGGTCCGGATCGCCCTTCTGAAGGACGCAACGGGAGGAGACTACCAGCGGCGCTGGAGGGGGAGGATAAGGTTTTTTGAGGGAGGAACGCGGAGCGCGGCGCTGACCCTTCCCGCCGCACCGGAACTGCGGCTTTCCCTGACCGGGCCAGTGAGAGACAGCGGATCAGGCGTCGAATGATTTTGAGAGCGCATCGATCGCCATGATCTGGCGCATCAGCCCTTCGAGCTGATCGAGGGGAACCATGTTGGGACCATCGGAGGGCGCACGGTCGGGATCTTCATGGGTCTCGATGAAGACCGCCGCTATGCCCACGGCGGCAGCCGCGCGGGCCAGCACGGGCACATACTGGCGCTGTCCGCCAGAGGTCGCGCCCTGCCCGCCGGGCTGCTGCACCGAGTGTGTCGCGTCGAATACGACCGGCGCGCCGGTCAAGGCCAGTTCCGGGAGGGCCCGCATGTCGGAGATCAGCGTATTGTAGCCGAAGGAGACGCCGCGCTCGGTGACCAGCACGTCGCGGCAACCCGACTGCACCAGCTTGTTCACGACGTTCTTCATGTCCCACGGGGCGAGGAACTGGCCCTTCTTGACGTTGATGGGCTTGCCCGTGTGGGCCGCCGCGACAAGCAGGTCTGTCTGGCGGCAGAGGAAGGCCGGTATCTGCAGCACATCGACGGCCTGCGCGACCTCGGCGCATTGTTCCGGCAGGTGGACATCGGTGATGACCGGCAGGCCGGACGTTTCGCGGATTTCATTGAAGATATCGAGCGAGCCGGAGAGGCCAAGGCCCCGGGCGGTGTTGATGCTCGAACGGTTCGCCTTGTCGAAGCTGGTCTTGTAGATCAGGTGGCAGCCCAACCTGTCAGCGATCTCACGCAGCCGGGCTGACATTTCGAGAGCATGCGCACGACTTTCCAGCTGGCACGGGCCGGCGATGAAGGTGACCGGGAGACTTTGCCCGATGCGGAGGCGTCCGCGCGGCGCGGCGATCTCGACGATGCGGTTGGGGGTGAGGTCGAGGCCGTCCGCCATGGGGATGCTCCTTGCCTGCGGTCCGCCGGGCCGCCCGTCACCGGGCTTGCGGCCCATATGAACTCGCGCGGCGGAGATGGCCAGAGGAAGGATCAGTCGATTTCGACCACGGGTTCGTCGTGCATCGGTTCGGCCAGCAAGCGAGGCCATTCGGCCTCGAAGCATTCGATCAAATGTCGGTTTGTCGAATTGCCGATCCTGACCCAAAGGATTTGTGGTTTTCCGGCTTTTTGGAGATCAAAGAAATCGGCGTCCTTCGAAACGACAACGCAGTTTACGGTCGATGACATCCGAGCAATAAGGGTATCGGACCGACTTGTCCCAAGTCGCTCGAACACATGCTCGGCGTCATGTCCTTTTGATTTCAGCCAGTCAGCAAGTGCGGGCGGCCGTTGCGCATCGATCAGGCACCGCATCACTCGGCGGCGAAGGCTATCTTGTTGCCAGCAGCGCGGGCGGCATAAGCCAATGATGCCGTAATGTCTCCATCCTCAAGATAGGCATTTGTGAGAGCTGGAGCAATCTGTCTGTTTCCAGGCGGACGAAAGCGGCACTCGTCACGCGGCGTCCAGAGCCGCCACCACGCCATCAACGGCCTCCCGGACCAGATCCTCGGTCTCGGCCTGCGCCATGACGCGGACGATGGGTTCGGTGCCGGATTTCCGGACCAGCAGGCGACCGCGGGCGCCCAGCGCCTTCTCCGCCGAAGCGATCGCGTCCTGGACGTGCTTGCGCGAAAGCGGGTCGCCGCCCTTGTAGGGACGATTGACAAGCCGCTGGGGGGCAGGATCGAAGACGTGAGCGACTTCGGAAAGCTTGCGGCCGGTCTCGATCATGACGGCCAGCACCTGCAGAGCGGCGACAAGGCCGTCTCCCGTGGTGGAAAAGTCCGACATGACCACATGCCCCGACTGTTCACCGCCAAGATTGATGCCCTTCTCCAGCATGCGGCCAACCACATAGCGGTCGCCGACCTGGGTGCGTTCGAGTTTGACCCCCAGCCCCTTGAGATGCGTTTCAAGGCCGAGATTGGACATGACGGTTGCAACCACGGCGTTTTTCGCGAGACGGCCCTGCGCCTTCCAGGTCTGCGCGATGAGCCCGAGCAACTGATCGCCGTCGATGATGCGGCCGTTTTCGTCGCACAGGACGACACGGTCGGCGTCGCCGTCGAGAGCGATCCCGATGTCGGCGCGGTAGCGGTGGACCGCCTCGACCAAGGCGCGGGTGTCGGTAGATCCAACCTCACGGTTGATGTTGAAGCCGGATGGCTCGACCCCGATGGGAAAGACCTCGGCCCCCAGTTCGAACAAAGCCTTGGGGGCGACCTTGTAGGCGGCGCCGTGTGCGCAATCGACGACGACGCGAAGGTTGGTGAGGCGCAGCTTTCGCGGGAAGGTCGCCTTGACGATCTCGACATAGCGCGACTGCGCATCATCCACCCGCTGGGCGCGGCCGAGGCCGGCGGGAGCGGCCAGGTCTTCATCGAGCGGCTTGACCATCAGCCCCTCGATCGCGAGTTCGGCCTCGTCCGACAGCTTGTAGCCGTCAGGACCGAAGAGCTTGATGCCATTGTCCTCGAAATGATTGTGGGAGGCCGAAATCATCACCCCAAGATCGGCGCGCAGCGACCGCGTCAGCGAGGCGACGCCAGGCGTCGGCAGAGGTCCGAAAAGGATCACGTCCATGCCCTTGGCGGTGAAACCGGCGGTCAGCGCCGGCTCCAGCATGTAACCGGAGAGCCGCGTGTCCTTGCCGATGACGGCGAGGTGACGGCGAGGGTCGGAGCGGCGGAAATAGGTCGCCGCCGCCATGCCGAGGCGCATCGCCATCTCTGGCGTCACCGGCCAGGTGTTCGCCAGACCGCGAACGCCGTCCGTACCGAAAATCTTGCGAGCCGTCATGGCCTCTCCCAGAGTTCCGGCATTTCTACTGCTGATGAAGTGGGGATCATTTCTTGCAGAATCTGTCGGAGTGCGGCCTGCCGAACAACTCGACCGCGATTTCTTGGTTCTCTTTGGAAGCCATGACCGGAAACTCGTAGGCGCTCTCGAGGATATCGTCGGTCAGTTCGACCCAAGTGCCCTCGATTTTGATCGTCTCAATAAGAAACTGGCGCGTCGCAGGCTTTTCGACGCCTTTCTGGCGAGCAGCCATCGCCATCTTCGCGACGAGCACTACGAACTGGCATCTGTAGACATCCAGGCCCTCTTGCGCCTCGGCGCGCTGCTCCGGTGTGAGCCTCTTCCAGGGGTTTGACTCCTGCGCGTGCGATGCGCAGGCCAGACACGCTGCCAATGCGATTGCGATGAGTCTCACGGTCATCCCTCGAAGTTCTTGCGGCAGAAGAGAAACTGTTCGTTCTGGAAATCCACAACAGCGCGCTCCTGATTTTCAGGGACCGAAAAGCGAGGCTGTTCGTAGGCTTCCTCCACCATCGATTCAATGAACGGGATGCTTGAGCCTCTGCCTTTGGTGTACTGCTCAAGGGCTTCTGACATCAGCCTGCCGCTCTGTCGCACCTTCATTATCCGCGACGCGAGCGACTCGATGTCTTTGCAGACGGTATCCTTCCTGCTGTACACTGGCTCCTGTGCCTGCGCTCCAGAAGCCAGTGCGCTCGCCGCAATGGCGATCGTGAACAGTCTTCTCATGTTGGCTCCCCCGCCCTCTCTAGTGATGCGGCAAACCTATCCTTTGTCAGCCCGAAATCTAGCTGGAAGCTTACGCGAAGACCTGATCCGTCACTCTAACACGGCTGTAATCCGTACGGGCGACGGGATATGGCTCACGCCGGCAGCAGAAACACCATATCCGGCCGTGAAACCGTGAATTTCATGACGAACCCCCGCCATGTTTTGCAGTACCTTAAATCGCCGCTTCGCCTAGATCAGCGGCGCGAGTGTAGTTCGGAGCAGAGTCTTTATGTGTGGAATCATCGGGATTCTGAGCGATACGCCGGTCGCATCCCGCCTCGTCGAGGCGCTGAGGCGGCTTGAGTACCGGGGCTATGATTCGGCAGGCGTCGCGCTTCTGGAAGGCCGCCGCCTGAAACGCCTGCGGGCGCCAGGCAAGCTTGGCAATCTCGACGCGCTCGTCCGCGAGACGAAGCTCTCGGGTACCGTCGGCATCGGTCATACTCGATGGGCGACGCATGGACAGCCCAATGAGACCAACGCCCATCCGCACGCCAGCGGCCGCGTCGCCATCGTCCACAACGGCATCATCGAGAATTTTCGTGAGCTGCGCGAAGCCATGGAGTCGCGCGGGCGGACCTTCGAGACGGAGACCGATTCCGAGACCATCGCCCATCTCATAGATGAGGGACTGGGCCAGGGCCTTGACCCCAGGGCCGCCTTCAAGCGGACGCTGGACCAGCCGCGCGGCGCCTTCGCGATCGCCGCCCTTGTCGAAGGCGAGGAGGATCTCATCCTGGGCGGCCGCAAGGGCTCGCCGCTGGTTATCGGCGTGGGCGATGGCGAGATGTATCTGGGCTCCGACGCCCTCGCGGTCGGACCGTTCACGACGCGGGTCATCTATCTCGAAGAGGGCGACTGGTGCCTGCTGTCGCGCAAGGGATCGGCGATCTTCGACGTCGCCGGCAAGCAGGTCGAACGCGCCGAAACGATTGTCGCGAGCGCGGGCGCCGCCGCTGAAAAAGGCAATTACCGCCATTTCATGCAAAAGGAGATCTACGAGCAGCCGGATTTCGTGGGCCGCACGATTTCGGCTTATGTCAACGCGTACGATCTAACCGTTGCGCTCCCGATCACGAACGCCAGGAAAACACTCGATTTCACGAAGATCGACCGCATCCAGATCGTGGCGTGCGGCACGGCGTATTATGCGGGCCATGTCGCCAGATACTGGTTCGAACAGCTCGCCGGCATCTCGACGGACGCGGATGTCGCCTCGGAATTCCGCTATCGCGAACCGGTGCTGGGAAAGAACACGCTGGCGCTGGTGGTGACGCAATCGGGCGAGACGGCGGATACGCGCGCCGCGCTCGAATACTGCAAGAGCCGCGGCGTCATCACCGCCGCCGTCGTCAACGTGCCGACGTCCTCGATCGCAAGGGAAGCCGACATCGTGCTGCCGACCCTTGCCGGCGTCGAGATCGGGGTCGCCTCCACAAAGGCGTTCACCGCTCAGCTCTGCACCCTGCTCTGCACGGCCATAGCGGCGGGGCGCGCGCGCGGATACCTGTCCGCAGAGCAGGAACAATCCCATGTGCGCGCGATGCTGGAGCTGCCGCGACTGATCGCGGAGGCGCTGAAGATCGAGGGGGACATCGCCGCCCTGGCGGTTGAGATCGCCAAGGCGCGGGACGTTCTTTATCTCGGGCGCGGTCAGCACTATCCGATCGCGCTGGAAGGCGCGCTGAAGCTGAAGGAAATCTCCTACATTCACGCCGAAGGCTATGCTGCGGGGGAGCTCAAGCACGGGCCGATCGCGCTGATCGACGAGAAGACGCCCGTGATCATGGTGGCGCCCCACGATCATCTCTTCGAGAAATCCCTGTCCAACCTGCAGGAGGTGGCGGCGCGTCGCGGTCGCGTGCTGCTGGTCAGCGACGAGGCAGGCATCGCCAAGGCAGGAAAAGCGCCCTGGGGCAGTCTGCGGATTCCGGCGTCCGAACGGGTGATCCAGCCGATCGTCGCTGTGATCCCGCTGCAATTGCTGGCCTATCATGTGGCGGTCGAGAAGGGCACGGATGTCGATCAGCCGCGAAATCTCGCAAAGTCGGTCACTGTCGAGTAGGGATTTTCTGGGAATCCATGCTGACAAGCCCCGCGTGGGGCCCGGGAACCAAATCATGAAGCCTGTCCGCAAGGCCGTCCTGCCTGTCGCCGGCTTTGGCACGCGCGTCCTTCCCGCCACCAAATCCGTTCCCAAGGAGATGCTGACCGTCTTCGACCGGCCAGCGATCCAGTATGTGGTGGACGAGGCCCGGGAGGCCGGCATCGAACATTTCGTGTTCGTTACCGGACGCAACAAGCATGTGATCGAGGATTATTTCGACAAGGCGTTCGAACTCGAGACGACGCTGGCGGCCAAGAAAAAAGACGCGCTGCTGGCCGAACTGAAAGCCGCTTCCCTCCCCCCCGGTTCGGCCAGCTTCACGCGTCAGCAGGCGGCCCTGGGCCTGGGACACGCCGTGCTGTGTGCGCGCGAGATGATCGGGGCCGAGCCCTTCGCGGTGCTGCTGCCGGACGTGCTGGTGAAGTCGAAGCCGTCCTGCCTCGCGCAGATGGTGGCGACCTATAACGAGGTCGGCGGAAACATCGTGGCCGTCGACGAGGTTCCGCTGGAGCGGGTGTCATCCTATGGCGTGATCGATCCTTCCGATCCCGATTCGGCGGGACAGCTTGTGAAGATGAAGGGCATGGTGGAAAAGCCGCCAGCAACCGAGGCCCCATCCCGTCTCAAGATCACCGGACGCTATATCCTGCAGCCGGAAATCTTCGACCTGCTGGCGACGCAGACGCCAGGCGCCGGGGGCGAGATTCAGCTGACAGACGCCATGCAGCGCCTGATGAGCGTGCAGGATTTCCACGCCTTCCGTTATCAGGGTCAGGATTATGACTGCGGCGACAAACTGCTCTATCTTGAGGCGTTTGCCGCGATGGCGCTGGCGCATCCGGAGTTGGGGGCTGGAGCGCGGGCCGTGCTCGAGGGGGTTCTGAGGAAGTAGGGCCGGCTGCGCCGACTGTGCCGATGCGCTCATTGAAATCAATGCATGCGTCGTGATACAGACAGTTCGCAAGGAGAGCGCGACCATGGCAAGCCTCACCATTCGTAACATCGATGACTCCCTGAAGGAGCGACTGCGCGTGCGCGCCGCCCAGCAGGGTCATTCGATGGAAGAAGAAGCGCGGATCATACTGAAGCGTGCGGTTGGCGGTGTCAGCGGTGAGGTTTTGCTGGCCCTTTCGCGGCGCCTGTTCGCAGGCGCGCAGGGCGTCGAACTCGACCTGCCCTCACGCAAGGACGACCGCGCTCCGCTGTCGTTCAACGCGCAGCCGTCGAAACCTGCCGCAAAACACAAATGATCGTTCTCGACACGAATGTCGTGTCTGAGCTGATGAAACCGGCGCCGGACGCTGCCGTTGCCGCATGGCTTGTTGCACGTCCGGACATTTCGCTTGTTACGACCGCCATAACCGTTTCGGAAATCATGTTCGGCCTCCATCGACTTCCGGAGGGACGCCGCAAGGCCTCGCTCGTTGACCGATTCGAGACCCTCGTAGACGAAGGATTGCTCGTCTTGCCGCTAGACGATGCTTCAGCGCGTGAGGCCGGGCGGCATCGAGCGATGCGGCAGGCTCAAGGCTTGCCCAGCCAGGCATTGGACATGTTGATCGCGGGCATCACTCTTGTCGCGGGCGCCGCACTGGCGACACGAAACGACAAGGACTTTTCCGATCTCCCGCTCAATATTCTGAACCCATGGCGCTCGCCAGGCGCCTGATGGCCATCGAGGGGAATGGGTCGCCGCCCCTAAAACCCCTTATACTCCCGGAACCAGGCCACGAACCGCTCGATGCCTTCCTCGATGGCGATGGTGGGGCGATAGCCGAAACTGGTTTCCAGCTTTGAGACGTCCGCGAATGTGTCGCCGACATCACCCGCCTGCATGGGCGCCTTTTCCACGATGGCCCGGACGCCAGTCGCGCGTTCGATCGCCGCGACGAAACGGGCGAGCGTCACCGGCTCGGAATGGCCGATATTGTAGATCTCGTGGCCCAGACGCGGCGCCGCCTCGGCCATACGGACAATGCCCTCGACGATGTCGCGTATGTCGGTGAAGTCGCGACGCATCAGACCGTTGTTGAACAGCCGGATCGGCTCGCCCTTCAGGATCGCTTCTGTGAACGACCAGTATGCCATGTCGGGGCGGCCCCATGGCCCATAGACAGTAAAAAAACGTAAGCCGACCGCCGAGAAGCCGAACAGGCTGGCATAGGACTGGGCGATCAGCTCTCCCGCTTTCTTTGTGGCCGCGTAGATCGAGGCGGGCGAGTCGCAGCGGTCCGTTTCCCGGAACGGCGTGTCCGAGCGGTCGCCATAGACCGACGACGACGAGGCATAGATGATCTGGCGAAGTCCGTCCGCATGCCGCGCGAGCTCCAGCACGTTGAGATGCCCGCGCACATTGGCGTCCACATAGGCGCCAGGATTGATCAGCGAGTAGCGCACGCCCGCCTGCGCCGCGAGGTGGATGATGATGTCGAAGGTGAGCCCGTCGGTTGCCGCCCTCAACGCCGCAGCATCGACGATGTCAACCTGCGCGAATCGAAAGTTCGAAGGCGTCCCCAGGGCCGCAAGCCGGTCGTGCTTCAGGCGGGGATCATAGTAATCGTTGAGACTGTCGAGGCCGAGCACCTCGTGCCCGCGCTCCAGCAGAACGCTCGCGAGGTGAAATCCGACGAAGCCCGCGACGCCCGTCAGCAGCACGCGCATGGGACGCCTCTGGTCATATCGACGCCGGTTGGATCTCGTGGAGATTCGGCTCTACCGGAGCGGAGGTTCATTGCCCATCCCCCACACGCGGCGATGGAAGTTCCAAGCGGAGGCGACGATGGTGTCAAGGTCCGACAGGCGGGGCTTCCAGCCCAGCACATCGCTGACTTTCGTGGTGTCAGCGTAAAGCGCGATGGCGTCGCCGGCACGGCGCGGAGCGATCTCGTAGGGGACCGGGCGCCCAGTGGCGCGCTCGACGGCTTTCAGCACATCGAGCACGGTCGAGCCCGCCCCGGTTCCAAGATTGAGCTGGAGATTTTCGCCCTGCTCAGAAAGGCGGTCGGCAGCAAGAATGTGAGCCTCGGCGAGGTCCGACACATGAATGAAATCGCGCGCGCAGGTGCCGTCCGACGTCGGATAGTCATTGCCGAACAGCTTCATCGGACCGTACTTGCCGACGGCCGCCCGGATGGCGTTGGCGATGAGGTGGGTTTCGGGATCGTGCTCCTCGCCGATCTCACCGTCGACGTCGGCGCCCGACGCGTTGAAATAGCGAAGCGCCGCGAAGTTGAGACCCTTGGCGCGCGAGATATCTTCCAGCATCTGCTCGACGATCAGCTTGGTGCGGCCGTAGACGCTGACCGGCCGCTTGGGCAGATCCTCGGTGAGCGGGAGGCGCTCGGGATCGCCATAGATTGCGCAGGTGGAGGAAAAGACAAACGTCCTGACGTCCTCCTCCAGCATGACCTTCACAAGGTTAAGCGCGCCTCCGACATTGTTGTCGTAGAAATCGACCGGCTCCCTTTCGCCAACGCCGACCTCGATCCGGGCGGCGAAGTGCATGACGGCGTCGGGCCGGTACTGCCGGATGGCGGCGCGGACGGCGTTCGGGTCGCGGATGTCGCCCTGCACCATCGGCCCCCATTTCACCGCATGGGCATGTCCGGTCGACAGATCGTCAAAAACGACAGGCTCGCGACCGGCCAAGGCAAGAGCCTTGGCGGCGTGGGAGCCGATGTAACCGGCTCCACCGGCGATGAGAACGCGTTTGACGGCCATGGCGAGTCCAGCTGTTCCAATAGGTCAATGCAAGGAGCGTGCAGCCCCGTGGTTGGTCCAGGCGCCACGGGTCGACACAAAGCCCAGAGCCGGATCGCTTAAATGCGAATCTCAGGAGATTTCACTTCAAGCGTGAATCCGTCTCTCACTAAATGTGTAGAGCATGATTCACACTTTGGGGTGGTTACAACCAAAGTGATCGTGCTCTAACCGTCGCAAAGCGTGACGCGATTATTTTGCAAGGTTCTTGGCAACGCTCCCATGACACCAGAAGGCATTCCGGGCGCCGAGCGCGACCGCCTCTCCCGCCTGTTCGTCGACATCGCCTCCGAGGCGGGGATCGCTGTAATGGACGTTTACCGCTCCGACTTCGCCACGCGCCACAAGGCGGATCGAAGTCCCGTTTCCGACGCGGACGAGCCCGCGGAGGCGATCATTCTGGACCGGCTGGCCCGGGATCTGCCGGGTGTTCCCGTTCTTGCCGAGGAGGCCGCCTCCCGCGACGGCCTGGGCGGCGGTTTGGGCGATCTTTTCCTGCTCGTCGATCCGGTCGACGGGACGCGGGAGTTCGTCCAGAAAAAGGGCGATTTCACCGTCAACATCGCGCTGGTTTCGCACGGCCGGCCGGTCGCCGGATGCGTCTTCGCGCCCGCCCGGGAGGAGCTTTTCTTTGGCGGGGCGTCCGCCTGGGCGATCGACGGGTTCCAGCCTGGCGGACGGGTCGAAGCGAGCGAGGCGCGCCGTCTGGCGACCCGGGATTATCCCGACGCCGGGCTGACTGCCGTGACGAGTTCGTCGCATCTGGACGCCAGGACCGAGGCGTTTCTGGCCGGGCAGACCCTTGCGGGAACGATGGCGATCGGATCATCGCTGAAATTCTGCCTTGTCGCGTCAGCGCGGGCGGACGTTTACCCGCGTTGGGGACCCACCATGGAGTGGGACACCGCTGCTGGCCACGCCGTGCTGGAGGCCGCTGGCGGGTGCGTGCTCGAGCCCGACGGAGCGCCCTTCCTCTATGGCAAGGACGGTTTTCGCAATGGGCCGTTCATCGCCTGGGGCCGGACACCGCTTTAGGGGCGAGCAGCGTGCAGGTCTGGTGTTTCGCCGCCGCTTCGGGCAGGGACGATGGACGCCCAGCCCGTGAGTCTACACATGTCCGACACCCTGCCCGACCGCCTGAGCCAGGATCCGAAGAGCCCGTTCCACGACAAGGCTCTGCTGGAGCGCGGCATAGGCATTCGCTTCAACGGCGTCGAAAAGACCAATGTCTGGGAGTATTGCATCAGCGAGGGCTGGGTGCGCGTCGTCGCAGGGGGCGCGGTGGACCGCAAGGGCAACCCCTTGACCATGAAGCTCAAGGGTCTCGTCGAACCATACGTGGAAGAGTGATTCGTGACTCTCAGGATCAGGACACGGCGATGATCGACTTCCACACATGGACGACGCCCAACGGTCGCAAGATCGCGATCATGCTGGAAGAAGCGCATCTCGACTACATCGCCCACCCCGTCAACATCTCGCGCGGCGAACAGTTCTCAGCTGACTTCGTGAAGCTGTCGCCCAACAGCAAGATCCCGGCAATCGTCGATCGGGACGGCCCGGGCGGCGCGCTTGCGGTGTTCGAATCCGGCGCGATCCTCATCTACCTGGCAGAGAAAACGGGACTTTTCCTGCCGACCGATACGGCCGGTCGTTCACTGACGCTGCAGTGGCTGTTCTGGCAGGTCGGCGGGTTCGGACCCATGCTGGGACAGTTCGGACATTTCAGGGTGCGCAACGAGGACGGCGACGCCTACGCCCGAACCCGCTACACTGAGGAGGCCGCGCGCCTGTTTGGTGTGCTGGACAGGCGCCTGTCCGAATCCGAGTTCGTGGGCGGCGCCTATTCGATTGCAGACATGGCTATCTACCCCTGGTCGGCGCCGGTGCGGGCGCGCGTGGCGGAGGCCGCAGGCAAGCAGTTCCCAAACGTCGAGCGCTGGGAGAAAACGATTGCGGAGCGTCCCGCCGTCGGACGCGGCATGGGTGTGCCGGCCGTTTAGAAGATCTCGTCTGCGTACAGGCGGACGCAGGTCGCTCTGGCCCTCGCCTATTGTGGCGGCGCCGGCTCGGCGGGAGCGTCGATCACGATGACGTCTTCGAGATCGATCTCGTATGTGACGGCGGCGCCCGGCGGGATGAGACCGTCGCCCTCCTCCGCATAGAGCAGATGCGCCGGCAGCCGGATCATCCAGCGATCGCCCGGGCGCATCAGCTTGAGCGCTTCCGCCCAGCCGGACGTCAGCTGCTCGATAGGAAAGGTCTCCGGGTCCTGGGTTTCGAATGTCGATTCGACGACCGTGCCGTCATCAAGGCGTCCCTCGAAGTGGACAATCGCGTAGTCGCGGTCCGTTGCGGGCGGTTTGTCGCTCTCGCCATTCCGGATCGGCAGGTATTCAAGGCCGGAGGCCGTGCGGATCACCTCGCTGGACGCCGTTGGCCACGGCGTCGCCTTTGTCCAGGCCGCCGCGTCCGACTGCTTGGCCTGCGTCACGTCAAGCAACTCGACCCGAAACATCAGGTCCGAATTGGGCGGAATTCCCGGGCGACCGTCCTCGCCATAGCCGTGTTCCGCCGGAATGAAGAACATGAAATGGTCGCCCACCTGCATTTTCTGCAGGCCCTCGGTCCATCCCGGGATTACCTGATTGAGACGGAAGGTGGCGGGGTCGCCGCCATAAGATGCGTCGAACTGTTCGCCATTGGCGGCGAGGCGTCCGTCATAATGGACCTCCACCTCGTCGATCGCGGCCGGAAAAACGCCCCTGCCGTCGCCCTTGGAGACGACGACGTACTGGACGCCGCTGGGCAATGTTTCGACGTTCCTGGCGTCGGGCTTCCACGGATGGAGCGAGGCGTAGGGATCGTCCTTGTCGATCTTCGCGACTGGCTGACAGCCCGCGAGCGCCATCGCCGCAATGAGGACCAGCAATAAACGCATCATTCCGACCACTCCGACCTGCCGCTCGCTGTAGCATTGGAGGCGGACAAGGGCGAGAGGCCGGAAGGACCGCAAGAGCGAGAGAAGCGCACGGCTTCAGGTGGTGCTGCGGGGCGGAAATCCAGCCCGGGTCAATGCCTCGATGATCTCCTGCGTGTGCAGGGCGTCGCGAGTCTCGATCATGATGTCGAACTCGGCGCCCTTGGCCGGCACGTCCAGCGCGATGCGGTTGTGCGCAACCTCGATGATGTTGCCGCCATTGTCGCCGATCACAGTCGACACCTTGGCGAGCAGACCGGGCTGGTCGCTGCCGACGATGCGGATCGAGGTCAGGCGTTTCTCGCGCACCAGGGAGCGTGTGAGGACCGACGCCAGGAGCCGTGTGTCGATATTTCCGCCGCACAGCACCAGCACGACCTTCCGTCCCTTGAACCTTTCGGGCTGGGCCAGCATGGCCGCGAGACCCGCAGCCCCGGCGCCCTCCGCCACCGTCTTTTCGACCGTGGCGAACAGGGTGATCGCCCGCTCCAGATGATCCTCGCCGACCAGGATCACGTCATCCATGAGACGAGTGCAGATCTCCAGCGGTAGCCGCCCGGCTTTCTTGACCGCGATGCCCTCCGCGATCGTCGCTCCGCCGACCTTCGCTTCGGCGCCACGCATCTCGGCATGCAGCGCCGGATACATCTCCGTCTCGACCCCGATGATCGAGCCCGCCGGGCGCAGCGCCTTGATGGCGGTCGCGATGCCGGAGGCGAGGCCGCCGCCGCCCACGGGAATCGGCATCACGTCAAAATCATCGAGATCCTCCATGATTTCGAGCCCGATCGTGCCCTGGCCGGCGATCACCCTGGCGTCGTCGAACGGGTGAACGAAGGTCAGCTTTTCCTGCTTCTCAAGTTCGCGGGAATGGATGTTGGCCTCGTCCAGCGTGTCGCCGTGGAGAATAACCCGGGCGCCGAAATTGCGGGTGTGCTCGACCTTCACGAAAGGAGTCGCCTTGGGCATCACGATGGTCGATGGAATGCCGAGGCGGGACGCATGATAGGCCACGCCCTGCGCGTGGTTGCCGGCCGACATGGCGATGACGCCCGCCGCCTTCTCCGAATTGGTGAGACTGAGCAGCTTGTTGAGCGCGCCCCGCTCCTTGAACGAGGCGGTGAATTGCAGATTCTCGAACTTGATCCAGATTTTGGCGCCTGTGATTTCCGAAAGGGTGCGCGAATACCTCAGAGGCGTGCGCTCCACCTGGCCCTTGATCGCACCGGCGGCGGCCCTGATGTCCTGAAGCGTAACGGTCACGGCGAAGGCGTCCTCTGCGGCCAGCGCGCGCAGCTATAGCGGTTTTTCGGAACGTGGAAAGGCAGGTCCGGGCCCCGGGCGTCAGGCCGCCGGCTGCGATCGGGCCACATCGAGACCTCGCGCGACATCGAGGCGCCGCATCGCCTTGGCGGGCCAACCGCGAGCACGCCCCACCGGCAGGATCTCGACGATGGAGCGAATCTGGAACTGGGCAGCCCTGTACGCTGTCGACAGGCCCCGCCGCCCGATGAATCCGGCGCCGACCGGGCGCGAGGCGTTGGCGAAGCTTTCCTTGAACTGATACTCACCGGGGCCAAGATCGAGTTCGTGGTAGCCAAGGTCTGCAGCGTGGCGGATGGTCTCCGCGATGACGACCAGTCCCGGCGAATGCTCGGCGAATGTCGGATCATGGGCGACGAACCAGGCGTGCAGGGTGGCGCGCGCCTGAAGGCAGTAAAGGATCGCGACAGGCGCCTCGCGGACACGCAGGACGAAGAGAGCGCCGCCAAAGCTCGACGTGGCCGGCGTCTCGAAGGTGTCGCGGATCACCGAGCCAACCCAGGCATGTTCGAAGATGTCTTTGACGCCGGTGCGGAGCATCTGCTGGCGTTTCCAAGTCAGCAACTGGTCGAGAGCCCCGCCGTCTTTAGAGAATGGCTCGAAGGCGACAGCGCCGGGATAGTCGCGCGACAGCCTCGATAGCTTCTTGCGCGTACGGGCGATGATCTTCGAACCCGTCCGCTGTCGCTCGTCGCAATAGGCGTCCCAGCCGTCCTCGAACCGGATCAGATGACCGGCATCCGATGTATGGAGATGCGCGCCGAGCGCCGTGTCTTTCAGGGCCGACGTGAAATCAATGCGTCCCACGTCCAGCGCATGGGCCGCCCGAGACAGGTCGAAGGTCGCTTCGGCTGGCCCGATCAGCGCCTGATAATCGCACAGCGGACTGCCGATCGGCATGGCCGCGACAGCGTTGGGACGCTGGACCGGCAGGAAGCCGAGCACCCGGCTCGACGCGTCACGAAACACAGCAATCCGCGCATCGTGTCTGTGGCGGTCGATGACTTGCGCCCATTCCGGCGTGAGATAGGGGCTCGTGAGGACAGGCTGGTTGACGATCAGGCGGCGCCAGCAGGCGATGTCTCCCGGAGTCAAATCCTTCGGATCGACGCACTCGACGCGCATGATGGGAAGGGATCCTCGCAGGTCCATTTACCGACCGTCCGGGAGTATCAAGGAAAGTCCCGTTTTTTCAGTGAATCGCGGCGCTCGAATTTGCTGCGAAGATTGCGATTTGGGATTCAGGCCCGGAGCGCTTCCCTGCCCGGTGTCGCTGCGATCCAAAGGTTTACCTGAACTTCAGGATCCCGACACTGGCGCCGGGTCGTGCTCGGCGACGAAATGGCCCGGAGAGACCTCCAGCAGCGACGGCCGGTAGAAGGGCTCGCTCCCGGTCAGTCTGGACTTCAGAAACCTCAGGCCGGCGCGGGGGTCCATCGGCGATGGGAGGTCGCCCTGCAGCTTGATCCGCTCGCGGGCGCGTTCGCGGACAGGATCGGGGGACGGCACGGCAGAGAGAAGCGCGCGCGTATAGGGGTGAAGCGGATTGGCGAACAACTCCTCGCGTGTGGCCAGCTCCACGACGCGGCCAAGATAGAGCACCATCACCCTGTGGCAAAGCTCGCGCACGACCGAAAGGTCATGGCTGATGAACAGCATGGAGAGACCGCGCTCCTTCTGGAGCTCGATCAGGAGGTCGAGAATCTGCGCCTGGACCGACACGTCGAGGGCGGACACGGCCTCGTCGCAAACGACGAGCTTCGGATTGAGGATCATCGCGCGGGCAATGCCCACCCGCTGATTCTGGCCGCCCGACAGCTCGTGGGGATAACGGTTCACGAAAGACGGATCGAGGCCCATGCGGGCCATGATCTCACGGGCGCCTTTCTCGCGGGCGGCTCGGTCCATGTCGGGACGGAAGACCGTGAAAGGCTCGGCGATGCTGTCGCCGATGGTCATCCTCGGGTCGAGGCTGGCGAGCGGATCCTGGAAGACGATCTGCAGCTCCTTGCGCAGGGGCTGCACCTCCCGCCTTGTGGCTTTCGCGATGTCCCGGCCGAGCCAGGCGACCGAACCAGCGGTGGGATCGAGGAGCCTGAGAACGGCGCGCGCCAGCGTGGACTTGCCGCAGCCGCTTTCTCCGACGACGCCCAGCGTCTCGCCGGGCCGCAGATCGAAGGATACGCCATCGACAGCGCGGAGGGGAACCCGCTTGCCAAACAGCCCGCCCGGGACATGGACGGGAAAGGAAACGTGGAGGTCATCGACGTCGAGCAGGGGCGCCTCGCCGGCCGCCGGCGGTGGCCCGACGACAGGGCGGTCGCCGCGATCGGCGCGATCCAGCCTTGGCATGGCCGCAAGGAGCATCCGCGTGTAGTCATGCCTGGGCGCGGCGAAAATCTGATCGACCTGGCCGCTCTCGACCGGCTCTCCGTAGCGCATCACGACGACGCGGTCGGCCATGCGGGCGATGACCCCCATGTCGTGCGTGATCAGAACCAGCCCGGCCTGCGTCTCGCGCTTCAACTCGTCCATCAGGTCAAGGACTTGCGCCTGAACTGTGACATCGAGCGCGGTGGTAGGCTCATCCGCCAGCAACAGGACCGGGCCACACAGCATGGCGGAGGCGATCATCACGCGCTGGCGCATGCCGCCGGACAGCTCGTGCGGAAACTGGTGCAGGCGCCGCCGCGCCTCAGGGATGCGGACGCGCTCGAGCCAGTTGACGATGAGGGTCTCGGCTTCCGCGCCCTTGATATTGCGGTGACGGGCGAGCACCTCTGCCATCTGGGCGCCGACCGTCATGTGCGAGGTGAGCGACGTCAACGGATCCTGAAAGATCATTGCCGCCTGGCTGCCGCGAATCCTGTTGAACTCCCGCCGCGGAAGGCCCAGGAGTTCCTGGCCGTTGAATATCACTGAGCCCGTAACGGCGCCGTTTCGCGCGGTGAGGCCCATGGCGGCCAGCACGGTCTGGCTCTTGCCCGAGCCGCTTTCCCCGACTAGGCCGACGCACTCGCCGGGCGCGACGTCGAAGGACAGGCCCCTGACCGCGTCCACCCGGCCGTCTGGCGTATCGAAAGACACGCAGAGGTCGCGGATGTCGAGAATGCGGGAACTGGTCGGAGGTTCGGTCACTGGCAACTCAGGCGCCATCTTGCTTTGCCACCGCAAAGTGTTTGACGAACGAAAATGGGTCATCGAACGCGATATAGCTGGATGAGACGATCCCTCTGACGACCAGCGCCCTAGACAACCGCGCCGCAAGCTCGAAGCCGGGTGCGCCTGGATCCACCGGCGCGTCCTCGGCCAGGCAACGCAGGGATCTCCTTTCCGAAAACTGGATGGTCCACATGGAAATATGCCTCTATCTGAGCCGGCTCGTGCATGAGTTGAACCGGATCGCCACGTGCAAGGAAACCCTCCTGAGCCTTTCTGGCACATGACATGCGGACACATGCGGGGCTATATCCCGTTCCATGACGAATAACACGACAGATCCGCATGGGTATCCGCCTGTTTCTGCCGAAGCCGTGACTTGGGAAGTGTTGGACCGAGGCCGGTTCGGCGCCAGGTTTCGCCACCTCACCCGCGCCGTGCTGGGCGAGATACCCTATCATATCGGTGTCGCCATTGAGGAATTGCCGCCGGGCAAACAGTCCTGCCCCTTCCATTTCCACATGCTGGAGGAGGAGCATCTACTGGTGCTGGAGGGCGAATGCACGCTGCGCCTAGGCGAGAAGCGCATTCGCTTCAAGGCGGGCGACTACGCCTATTTTCCGGCCGGAGCCAAGGTCGGACACTGCCTGGTCAACGAAACCGACACGGTCTGCCGCTATGTCGTCATCGGCGAGAACAATCCCAACGACGCGTGCGTCTATCCGGACTCGAACAAGGTCTCCAACCGCTGGCTCGGCGAACGCTATGATCGTGCTGCGGTGAGGGACTATTGGGACGGCGAGGCTTAGCCGGAATTTTGCGGGTGACGGTCAGCGTTCGGCGTCCCCACGGTCAGCAGCGTGTCGACCTCCGAGCCTGCCGCCAGCCCATTTGCGAAACCAAAGGAGCCGGTCGCCGCGATCTCTCGCGCGGCCTCGATCATTCCGGTCATCGCCGCAACGTGCATCAGTCCGCCGAGACTGATGCGCTTCACACCCAGTTCCTCCAATTCCGTGACATTGAGCAACTGCCCGCGCGGGCCGCGCATGACATTGACCGGCCGGTCGACCTCGGCGCAGAGCGTCCGGATGTCCTCGGCGGTGGCGAGTCCCGGGGCGAAGAGCACATCGGCGCCGGCTTCCTGATAGGCCTGACAGCGCCGGATCGTGTCAGCGAGGTTGGGCCGACCGTGGAGATAATTCTCGGCGCGGCCGGTCAGCATGAATCTGAACGGCAGGGCGCGGGCGGCGTCTGCGGCGGCGCGCATGCGCTCGGCGGCGTACGCGATCTCGTAGATCGGAGCGGCCTTGTCGCCAGACGCATCCTCAATCGAGCCGCCGACAAGGCCAGCCTCGGCCCCAAGGCGAATGGTTTCAGCGCAGGTCGCAGGGTCGTGGCCGAACCCATTTTCGAGATCGGCGCTGAGCGGGATATCGACGGCTGGCGCCATCTGGCGGATGTGCTCGATCACGCTGTCGCGTCCCGCCTGATAGTCGGTGACGCCGATCGATCGGGCGAAACCTGCGCTGGTGGTGGCGAGCGCCTTGAAACCCAGGGCGGCGAGAATGCGGGCCGAGCCCGGATCCCACGGGTTTGGGATGACGAAGGCGCCGGGAGCAGCATGGAGCGCCGCGAAGTCGGCGGCCTTTTCGGCCTGGGTTCTCATGGAGACTCCCTCAGAATTCCAGCAACAACGCCGTCGCGTCGTCGGACGTCTTGAAGCGGCCAATGCGGACGTCTTCGGCAGGGTCAGCCTCCATCGACCGTAGCTCGGTCATCAGCGCTCCCAGGCCCTGCGCCATCGCAAGATCAATGAGTTGTGCGTCATCATGCCGACCATAGGGCGAGACGAGACGATAGAAGCCATCGCTCATCAACAGGGCGCGCGTGCCGGGCGGACAGGGCAGCGTCTGATGGACGATATGGCTGGCAGCTTCGGGTTCGACGCCGAATATCCAGTAACCGGCCTCGGTGTTGTGGATCGCTCGCAAATCCTGCAGCCATTCATGCCGCTTTGCCGCCGTCAGGGTCATGATCTTTCGCGCGCGGGCGCTTTCATCCGCCGGCTTGCCAGCGTCGCCCGCAATCGAGATCGTCCCGTCATTCGAGAGGACGATTGCGAGCGTATCGCCAAGCGTCGCCGATTCCAGCGCGCCGTCGCGCGCCCGCAGCCAGGTCGCGGCTGCGGTGGGGAGCGAGGACCTCGGGGCGTCCTCCAGCAGGTGGCGCGCCCGCATGGCCGACGCCTCGCGAAGCCGCAACAGAAACCGGAGAAAATAGGCTTGGGGCGATTCTGTTTCGGCCGGCGGATTGGCCAGAAGCTCATGCGCAAAGATTTCCGCGAACCGCGCGGCGTCGGACTCCGCGTCGGGAAAGAGGCGCACCGCCCCAACATCGGTCGCGCCGTCAATGACGCAGGCGACGCCAGCCTCCTCGTCGAAGACATAGCGGTCGTCGCCCGCGCCGGGCTTCATTCCGCCGCCCAGCGCACTGCCGGGCGCGGATATCGAATCGAGGAGTTTCATGCCCAACCGTTCGCCGCGAATTCGCCTTCGCTACTCCATGGGCGAGAATGGCGAGCCTGTCTTGCGCGTCAATCGGGGCCTTTGGGCGATCGCGGCGTCTTCAGCGCGGACGAGAAATCGGCCAGCGTCTGGATATAGTCGCCACCCTCGCGCAGGCGCTGGACGTAAAGTTCGAGGATCTGGCGCGCCGCGACCCCTGGCTCCAGCCCGCAGCGCTCGGCCTGTTCGGTGAAAAGCCGTTTAGAATCCGGGTCGAGCCGGACGGTCAGCGGCAGGCGGTTGGCGGTTTTTGTCACGGACAGGTTCCTTTGGCAGCTTTTAGTCGCGCCCCGCGAGAATCCGTCTTGTCCTGATTGCGGGGTTCCGGCAAGTGTTCTTGCATTGTTGGAACAATAAAAATGCCCCGAAAACGCATCGATCCGGACACGGTCCAGTTCACGATCACGATGCGAGCGGCGGCAGCCGACCATATCGAAAAACTTGTCGAAACAGGTGTTTACGGCAAATCACGCGCGGAAGCAGCGATGATGATCATCATGCGCCATCTTCAGGAATTGCGTGAAAAGGACCAACTGCCGAAATAAGCGTTTCCTGAACGGGGCCGCCCTACAACAGATTCCGACAGCTGCTTCCAGCAGCGCATGGCGGGAAGATTTAACGATTTATTAAGACCCTCCAGCACATGTGGGCTGCGCTCAGCACCTTTCGGCTGCTGAAAGCCCCGCAAAGGAGCCTTCCATGCCCACATTGTCTCCCGTGGCTTTCTGTCCCGCCGCCGCCAGCGCGCTGGCGG